>JAYUXX010000079.1:0-5386 GCA_043752765.1 Saprospiraceae bacterium
CACTAAATCGTCGATGTTGTCTTTCATTTGACGTCATTATTTTGTGGTTTTACGAAAGTTATCCACATTTTTTATGTCAACTTATTCCATGAGGGTACATGGGGCTGCTTTAACGTACGTTGATTAGGATATTTCAATTTATCTTGGAATTCTACATACTCCGCAATGAAAATGAAATGCACAATGCATCATATTAAATTCTCAATCACCACTCTGCATAAAGGCATTTTTATACTGCTGATCTGTGTGATGTTTTCGATTTATACATTCGGGGCTACGCTGCATGTTGGAAATGGATTTCCGTTCACTACGCTCACAGATGCAACAGATATTGCCGTTCCCGGAGATACAATTCTCATTCATGAAGGAACGTATAGCGGAGGAATATTTGTGGGTGATCTTCAGGGTACATCGGAGGCATGGATATCTATTCTTACAGTACCGGGTGAAACTGTGATTTTTGAAGGAGGTGGAAATGCATGGCAGTTTTCAGATGCCGCATATTTGTATATCAGCGGTTTTATTTTTCAACAACAAACGGGAAACGGAGTGAACTTCGATGATGGTGGTTCGTATGATACACCTGCGCACCATGTTATATTTGACAATTGCATATTCCGGGACATGAATGCATCAGGGAATAATGATCTGTTGAAACTTTCAGGGCTTGATGATTTTGAAATCAGAAATTGTGAGTTCCGCAATGGTGCAGATGGAGGAAGTGGTGTAGATATGGTGGGTTGCCACGATGGATTGATTATAAATTGTCATTTTGAAGACCTAGGTTCAAACTCAATTCAGGCAAAGGGGGGCACACGGAATATCCGGATCGAAGCCAATTTTTTTAAAAATGGTGGTGAACGTGCAGTCAACCTCGGTGGCTCTACGGGATTACAATTTTTCAGGCCCATTGATGCCACTTATGAAGCAGCCGAGTTGAAAGTGTATTCAAATATTTTCATTGGTTCGACAGCTCCCATTGCATTTGTAGGAACAATCAATACAGAGGTTGTCAACAACACTATATACCTACCTGAAAAATGGGTGTTTAGAATATTGCAAGAGACAGTTGATGAGACCCGCTTTGCACCTTGTGGATACAATACATTCAGAAATAATATTATCTACATTGACAACCGTGTTTCAGTAGAGGTTAACATTGGATCGAATACTGCACCTGAGACATTTACGATTTCCAATAATTTGTGGTTTCATTCACAGAATAGTAATTGGGGCGGCCCTGTTTTGCCTGTAGTGGATGTTGACAACATTGTAGGTGAAGATCCTTTGTTTGAAGATGCGGGTGCTGAAGATTTTTCTTTACTGGAAGGTAGTCCCTCTATAGGTAATGGTCTTGATGTATTGAATCCTGCATTGGATTATAACGCTGAAGCCTTTATTATTCCCCGGTCGATAGGAGCGTTTGAGGGAGGTGTGATGACAGGAATTGCCGAAGGCGACAATCATTTAATGGCTGGTATAAAATTGTATCCAAATCCTGCGAACGATGTGGTGTATATTGAATTCGAAGAAAACCTTGATGATATTTTTGAAATAGTTCTTATGACTATGGAAGGGAAGAAATTAAATACGACCATTAATAAAACTAATTTTATAAAAACGATAGCAATCAAAACAAATGAATTAATGCCAAGGACTTATATCGTGAATGTAAAATCAAAAAATATGTCTAAAAATTGCTTATTAATCATTGAATCGGGAAACAGGTAAGACTAGAGACCAATAATTAGAAACTAGCCCTTCTTCCATTCCGCCCTTCTACCCGTTTTAGCATAGCAGGAACATATTAAAATTACAATCGTTACTATTTTATGCATACATTTTTCCTGGTACTAATTTTTGTCGTAAGTATACAATTTGCCTTCGGTCAAAATGTGATGATCAGCAACACATCGTTCCCGAATGAGCCCTCCATCGTAATGGATCCACTTCATCCTGAAAACATACTCGCAGGAGCAAATCTCAACAATTACTATATCAGCAGCGATACAGGCAGAACCTGGACGACACATAAATTACAATCTTCACTTGGCGTTTGGGGAGATCCTGTTCTTGCCGTAGATACAGCAAGTGATTTTTATTTTTTTCATCTCTCCAATCCGCCTTCCGGACATTGGATTGACAGAATCGTTTGTCAGAAAACAGAAAATAATGGTGCAACATGGAATGATGGGTCTTTCACAGGTCTCAATGGAGAAAAAGAACAGGACAAACAATGGTGTGCTATTGATCGCACCAATAACACAATCTATCTCTCATGGACTGAATTCGATAATTATGGAAGCGCAAATCCAATCGACAGCAGTAACATTCTTTTTTCCAAATCAGTAGATGCAGGACTATCATGGTCCCCTCCTCAACAAATAAATTTTACTTCAGGTGATTGCATCGATAGTGACAATACTGTAGAAGGCGCTGTGCCTGCCGTTGGCCCCAATGGCGAAGTTTATGTAGGCTGGGCAGGGCCTGCAGGGCTTGTTTTTAATAAATCCATTGATGCAGGTGTGACATGGCTTGATCACGAAATTTCGGTAGACCCTATGCCAACCGGATGGGATTATGCGATACCGGGCATATTTCGTGCGAATGGTCTTCCAATCACCTCATGTGACTTGAGCAACAGCTCTCATCGGGGTACAATCTATATAAACTGGTCAGACCAACGAAATGGCGAGCATGATACGGATGTGTGGCTTTCAAAGTCAACAGATGAAGGTGATACCTGGTCTGAACCCATCCGTGTAAATGATGATGGTCCCGGCAAACAACAATTTTTCACGTGGATGACAATTGATCAGACAAACGGGTTCCTGTATTTTGTTTTTTATGATCGGAGAAACCATACTGAACTCTCGACAGATGTATTTGTAGCGCTCTCAAAAGATGCTGGTGAAACATTTATCAATCGCCAAATAAGTGAGTCTCCATTTATCCCCAACGATGATGTGTTCTTTGGAGATTATACGAATATCACAGCACACAATGGAATCGTCCGGCCCATATGGACAAGATTACATGAAGGGCAGCTAAGTATCTGGACAGATCTGACAAGCGAACAAGAAATAGTCACTTCAATCCAGGAAGAAGAATCGATTGTAGCTGTGGATATTGAAAACTATCCGAACCCATCTTCAGACAATATCTATGTTTCTTACAAGCTGCACTCAACATCCAAAATTAATCTCTTACTCCTGGATGGGAATGGGAAGATCATTCATAAAATAATTACCGATGAAAAAAGAGAATACGGCAAGTATGTAGAGAAGATCGAACCGTCTAAATTGAATATAGTCGCCGGAATTTACTTCCTGCAACTTTCAATCAATGATCATGTCCATACACGCAGGCAAGTTATGGTTCGATAGAGAATGAATTCTTTCTTATATTGAACTCCATAATTATTTTGAAATGCCTGATTTCAAGTTAGACCGTACCTCTTTTCAAATCTTAACTTTTGAACAAGCCGACAAGGAGTTAAACGACAATTCAAGGTTGGATTGGAAAGAACGATTATTATTACATCAGTATCTCAACAGTATAGCTTATGGGTATGTAAACAAAGATGCTCCCATATTAGATCGCACAATTTTTAATGCCCGAAAAATTAGTGATGGGAAGCATATTTTATCCTGATTTCAGAGAATTTCTGGAAGCTTTCAATTATCATAAAGTACGTTATTTGCTTGTAGGAGGGTACGCAGTGATTCTTCATGGATACGCTCGAACTACAGGTGATATGGATATTTGGGTGGACAGAACACCCGACAACTATCTTCGCATTACCCATGCATTCCAAACCTTTAAAATGCCAGTTTTTGATATGTCTCTGAATAATTTCATGGCATCAGAAAAATTTGAGGTCTTTAGGTTTGGGAGAAAACCAGTAGCCATTGATATTATGATCCAAATGGCTCAATTTAATTTTGATCAATGTTATTTAAGATCCAAATGGTTCGAGGACGCAGGATTGTTAATACCTGTTGTTCATTTAAATGATTTGATTGCTGCAAAAAAAATCGCTGGTAGAGCTAAGGATTTGGATGACATTGAGCATTTGTAATTTGCACCCCATCACCAAATCACTCCATCACTACATCAAATTTTCGCACGGAGTACACGGAGTACACGGAGCAAAAAAAAATAAAGTTCACAGAGCAAGTCTCCAAATTACCCTGGCACTCTATCACAGATCTCACTCACCCGATCACTCCATCGCTAAATCACAATTTTCGCGCGGAGTACGCTGAGAAAAAAAACGAAGAGTTCACAGAGCAAGTCTTCTAAATCACATCACAGGTCTCGCTCACTCAATCACTAAATCACTAAATCACCTGATGTTAAAATCCCTCCATCTGCTCACTCAACACCATCCACTCGTTTTCCACTTCGTGCAATTTTAAATTTGTTTCTTTCAACTCACGGTCCCAGCGTTGCAAGTCATCAAGTGAAGGATCAGGCAATAAAAACTTATCCTGCAGTTGTTTTTTTGATTTCTCTAATTGCTCAATCGACTTCTCTGCACGGCGTAAAGCTTTCTTAATTTCTTGTCTGTCAATCGAAGGGTCATTGGAGTGCGAAACGAACTTGGCTGCTTTCGCAAAGTCATGTTGTTCCACCTGATTTTCCTTCCAGATAGTATAGGCTGTGTATCCACCAGGATAATCCTTGATCACACCCTCCCCTTCCATCACAAAAATGTGATCCGCCAATTTATCCAGCATATATCTGTCATGCGAAGCAAGAATTAATACCCCGGGATATTCCATCAGGAAATCTTCCAACACATTGAGTGTAATAATATCCAAATCATTTGTAGGCTCATCGAGAATCAACATATTTGGATTGGCCATCAATATCGTCAGGAGATACAACCTTCGTCTCTCTCCACCACTAATCTGTGAATAGTAAACCTGCTGCTGAGAACGTGGAAATAAAAAGCGTTCCAATAGTGTCTCTGCTGTGAGTTTACCTCCACCTTTCAATGGAATATAATCAGCGATATCGCGAATAATATCAATGATACGTTTATCGGTCTCTATCCTGAGACCATCTTGTTTCATGTGGCCGATACGCAATGTATCCCCGTGTACGATCTTTCCTTGTTTGGCTAACAATTCGCCAGTGAGAATGGAAATCAGCGTGCTCTTTCCGGCACCATTGGGACCTATTAATCCAACTCGATCCTGTGTTGGAAATTTATAATCGAAATTTTTAAAAAGCCATTTGTCAGGCTGGTAATAAAATCCAAGATTGTGACATTCCAGAATCTTTGAACCTAAGCGCTGCATTTCGATCTGCATTTTTACAGTATCGTTATACAAAACGCGAGCAGCTGAAGCTTTTACATTTTCAAAATTATCAACCC
>JAYUXX010000080.1:0-2133 GCA_043752765.1 Saprospiraceae bacterium
TCCGCCAGGGGGGTCAATATGCCGGAATGACATGGTCAACAGTCCGAAATATCCTGGTCAACATGCTCCGAAATCAGATGGTCAATAGGGACCGAAATCTCCACACTAAGCCTTTTGCTGATAGAAGCCAACGTAATGGAGTATTATCTTTTGTAAAGTCCCTTCTTTATGATCAGGATTGGTTTGAATCACTATGGAGAGCAAAGTCAAAGATTCAGGAAAAGCCTTTTCTATTTATATGGGGCATGAAAGATAAAATCATTACTCCTAAATATCTCGAAAAATTCAAAAGTGGATTCTCAAATTCCGAAGTGGTAGTATTTGAAACCGCAGGTCATTTTCCTCAGGAAGTAGAGGGATTGAGAGTAGGTCAAAAAATAGGAGAATTTATAAAACAGAATAGCTAATAAGCTATTAAAAAAAACAAGGGCACACGTTCTCCTTCGTATGCCCTTTCACATTCAAAACAAACTCAAGCACGATACTTGCACTTAATTAGGAATTTATATGGGTTTCTTTTATAAAACCGATTCTTAAGCGTGCTCCTGTTTGATGAATGCTATTCTTTTCCATTTCTCTGTATCACGTTTGGCAATGCCAAGGTTAATACATTATATAATTATCGATCTTGCTTCTTTACAAAAGCTACAATCGAGGTAAGGTATTTCAACAAAGACCTGTTTAACCATTCGCTGACCTTCTTCCTTCTGATTGGATTTTGTCATCAGGATTCCTTGCAGTAAACGAGCTGAAGGATCTTTAGATCCTGTATGTAAAGCCTTCGTCAGGTGCTCTTTTGATTTATCCATATCGTCCAGATGGAAATATATTTCTGCCAGCTTCCTGTTGACATCAATATTCTCAGGCCTGACAGAATATTCCTTCATAGCGTATGAAAGTGCCTTTTCTGCATCGCCCTTAAGATTAAGATGAATATTTGCTAGTTCTAAATTCATTGAATGTCCCGCCTTTTCATCATCAGCTATCATAGCCATGATTTCTTTAGTCAGGTCATCTGCTTTGTCTGTGTTCCCTTTTTCTTTTTCCCATCCAGCTTTGTCTATATAAAAGCCTACCTCCGGAATTAAATAAGCTGCAACTGCATTCAGACTATCCGCTTTTTTTGGATCACCCATAGTGGCATATGTATTTGCAATAGCTCCGATAGCAAAAGGATAATTGGGACGCGCAGATAAGGCAATCTTATATTGCAATAATGCACTGTCAAGAGAACCATATCGCTCGTATAAATGACCTAATGTTAATCTCGCCCATTCGGTTTGTTCCATGCCCGGATAGCCAGCGGCAACAGCAAGCTTCATAGCTTCAATCGCTCCACTTACTTCACCATATATTTCTCTTAGGTAAGAAACCCTACTGTACGATCTTAAATCAGGTCGAATTGAAACCATCTTATCAGCCATCTCTACAGCTTTCTCATATTCGCCTAATTCGACATATGCATCTGCAAGCACACCATATGCATCAGCGGAAGAGGCATTCAATGCCAGAGCTTGTTCCCCAACTTCCTTTGCTTCTTTAAATTTATGAAGTGAAAGGAGGATCGAAGCTTTGTCGAGATAAGTTCTGTACTTGAGAGCGTCCTCAGGGTTGTCTTCTATAACATTTGCAATAACACTTAAAGCAGCAGGGTAGTAATGGCCATGTTCTCCAGAGATCCTAGCTTCAACCATAAATAACTCTGCTAAAGAAAGTCTTGATTCTATGTCTTCCGGATTTGCTTTAATTTTTTCAACGAGGCCTTTGTACGTGTCTAGCGTATAGCCCATTTCTTGTTCAGGACCGATGACCTGGTCACGCATTAAAAGTTCAGGTATTGCAAACTCTGTATTCGTTGGAACATTTCGTGTTTGACATCCAATGACGAATATTGCAACAACTGAAAATGAAAGTATTTGGAGAATTTTCATATTTGTCGTTTGATTTAGTAGAATGTGAAAAAGGAAAGGTCACACTCACAAACCGCTTCCGGCTGCAAGTGTGACTCACCCTTGAGCAATTAATTAGTCTTATTCATTTTGATGGTACGCACACCTGTTTTACCGAGTGTAATCGCAGCCATATAGAAACCGGAAGGTTGTTTCGAAGCATCCCATGTAATTTCATAATCAC
>JAYUXX010000081.1:0-2125 GCA_043752765.1 Saprospiraceae bacterium
ATCAAAACATTTCCGTTCTCCAGCACAAATTATTCTGCGATGGATGATGCAGAAAGATGATATCATAGCCATTCCTAAATCCAACAATGTTAAGAGGCTAGCCGACAATCTAAATGTATTTGATTTTAAATTGTCCAAGACAGAGATTGAAATGATTGATGCATGGCGTCTTGAAAACAATAGAATCGTGGGTATAAATGCAGGCGCAAAATGGGATTAGCCCGATAGGACTTGCTGTACAATTTTCTACAGGTTCCTAACTTTATAAATTTTGATGTTATCTCGCTTTAACCTTGACGAAAGACCGTCTTTAACTTACGTCATTTGATCTATAAACTATTTCACTCAGGCTAAAATGTAAGGGTGTTAGTATTCTTATTTAAAACTTACATCTATGCGTAGTTGGCTTTCGAATATTCAGAATATCTTAATCACCCCGGGGCAATTTGGTTACATTTCCTGTACTGATTTTAATTATTGCAATTCTGATAAGCACTCACCTGAAAGCTCAGGATACAAATCACAGCCCAAATGTAACTGCCGACGGTGTCGAACGAAGGCAATATCAAACCTTACATATCGGAGATCAAGTCATTAAGCTTGACGGTATTCATGACGAGGCTTCATGGCTGCAAGTGGACTGGGGAACTGATTTTTTAAAACATCAACCCGATAACGGTACAAAGGCTAATCAAGAGACTGGTTTTAAAGTATTGCATGATACCAAATATTTATACCTCGCTTACAGAGCCTATGATATCGCACCTGACAGCATCGTGGCCCGATTGGGTCGGAGAGATAAGTTTTCCGGTGATTGGGGTGAGATCAACATTGATAGCTATCACGATTTGCGTACAGCATTTTCTTTCACCTTATCTGTAAGTGGATTAAGAAGTGATGAATTTGTTTCTAATGATGGAAATGATTGGGATACAAATTGGAATCCTGTCTGGGAAGCTGCTACGAATATTGACAGTTTGGGATGGATCGCAGAAGTTCGTATTCCATTCAGCCAATTGAGATATGGCAATCAATCAGAACCTGTTTGGGGATTCCAGGTAATGAGAAGACTCTTTCGCAAGGAAGAAAGATCGACATGGCAACATGTATCTCAAAACTCAAATGGATGGGTAAGTAATTTTGGTGAATTAAGGGGATTAACTAATCTTCCAACTAATAAACAAATCGAGCTGGCGCCGTATGTGCCGGGCCAGACTGAAAGTTTTGAAGCAGAACCGGGTAATCCTTTTATGGATGGATCAAGAAGTAATATTTTTGCAGGCATTGATGGAAAACTTTCAGTGACGCGGGACATGATTCTGGATTTCACTATCAATCCCGATTTTGGGCAAGTCGAAGCGGATCCGGATGCAGTAAGACTGGATGGATATGAAATATTTTTCAGCGAGAGGAGACCCTTTTTTATTGAAAGCCGGAATCTGTTTGATTATCAGGTGACCGGTTCTTCAGCGGGCGGAGCATTTGATACTGACTTATTATTTTATTCGCGGCGTATTGGAGGTGCTCCTCATGGTTACCCTTTGTTAAATAATGGGGAATATGCTGATATACCTTCAGCTACGTCGATTCTCGGCGCAGCGAAGTCCAGCGGGAAAACAAAAGATGGTTTATCTATCGGGATCCTTGAAAGTGTTACGGATCCTGTGATGGCCAAAATTGCATCCGGTGATGACCGTCGTGAAGAACTTGTGGAACCTCTGACGAATTATTTCATTGGAATAATCACAGATTTCAATCAGGGAAAAACGATTGTTGGAGGTGTCATCACATCTCTGAACCGTAAAGATGGATTGCCGGACTTACATAAAAGTGCATTCAGTGGTGGATAGGATTTTCAGCATGCATGGAAAAACAAATGGTGGATGCTGAAAATAAATATGATTATGAGTCATGAGGAGGGAAGTCAGGAAGCTATCCTTCGTACGCAGAGAGGGTTTGTACATTTATTACAACGTACTGATGCTGATTACCTGGGTGTGGATCCTACAAGGACCTCGCTTACAGGAACCGGAGGGACCTTGAAAGTTGGTAAACACGGTGGGAAGCCAAATAAGTCTGGCGGTGTGTATAAATTCGAAACCGGCTTCACATGGCGTTCACCTAC
>JAYUXX010000082.1:0-2115 GCA_043752765.1 Saprospiraceae bacterium
GTGCCACCACTAGTCGTGCCACCAATCGAAAATGCCGGATCTCTTCCTTTTAGCAGGTATATTTTTGTTTTATATTGCATCAACCTAATTCATTTATTATGTCTGATCCACGTCCCTGGCTTCAAAATTATCCGAAAGGTCTCCCGGCAAATATTGATATAGACAAGTATCCCAATCTCAATGCGTTTGTCAGTGAAGCCATGATCAAATACGCAGGCAAGCCGGCCTTCTACTGTATGGGAAAAACGATCTCATATGGCGAAGTAGACCGGATGTCGAGGCAATTGGCAGGTTATCTGCAATCGAGAGGGTTAAAGCCAGGTGAAAGAGTAGCGATCATGATGCCCAACCTGTTACAATATCCGATTGCCCTGTTTGCATGTGTTAGGGCAGGATTTATTGTAGTGAATACGAATCCACTGTATACGCCACGTGAAATGTTGTATCAGTTTAAAGACAGTGGAGTAACTGCCATCATCATCGTAGAGAATTTTGCTTCTAATCTACAGGAGATACTTCCGCAGACTGAAATCAAAACGATTATACTTACTACGATTGGTGAATTGTTAAGTCCGGTGAAAGGCTCGATCGTAAATTTTGTGGTGCGGTCTGTAAAAAGTATGGTTCCCAAATTTGAATTGCCAAATACCATTTCATTTAAAGATGCAGTTAGTCAGGGCAAGCGATTTTCGATAACACCTTTTGCAGACGGGTCAGACCGTGTTCTTGCGCATCAGTATACAGGAGGTACAACAGGTGTAGCAAAAGGAGCAATGCTTACTAACAAGAACATCATGGCAAATCTTCTTCAAATTAAAGCCTGTTTTGACACTCGCTTGAAGGAAGGTGAGGAGGTTACATTATGTCCCCTTCCCCTGTATCACATATTTGCATTCGTGGTCAATTGCCTGGCGATGATGTCGTATGGTTCGATGAATATACTGGTCGTCAATGCACGCGATTTTAAATCAGTTATTAAAGAGTTTAAAAATCATAAGATCACCGTTATGACAGGTGTGAATTCTCTTTTTAATGCATTATTAAATGAGAGCCAATTCAAAGAACTTGATTTTAGCAATCTGAAAATTGCAATTGCCGGAGCCATGGCGGTTCAGAAATCTGTGAATGACCGATGGAAAGAAGTGACGGGAAGTAACCTTGTAGAGGGTTATGGAATGACCGAAGCCTCCCCGGTTGTGTCAGTCAATCCCATCGATGGAACGGCGAGGATAGGCACTATCGGTATGCCCGTTCCTTCTACTGAAGTTCGGATCGTAGATGATTTTGGAAATATTCAGCCGCATGGTCAGCCTGGTGAAATTCAGGTGAAGGGTCCGCAGGTTATGGCAGGATACTACAACAAACCCGAAGAAACCGCCAATACACTTCGTGATGGGTGGTTGTGTACAGGTGATATCGGAATTATTCAGGAAGACGGATACATGCGCGTAGTGGACCGGAAAAAAGATATGATTCTGGTCTCAGGATTTAAAGTTTTTCCAAATGAAGTTGAAGATGTCGTAGCAAGTCATCCGAAAGTCCAAGAGAGTGCAGCTGTTGGAGTCGTGAATGAGAAGAGTGGAGAAATTGTAAAATTGTTTGTTGTCAAAAAAGATAGAAGCCTGACAAAGGAAGAATTGATCCAATATTGTAAGTTGAATTTGACGGGATATAAAATTCCAAAGGAAATTGAATTTAGAGATTCACTTCCGAAATCTAATGTGGGAAAGATCCTGCGAAGAGAGTTGAGGGATCTGAAAGAATAGGATCGAATTTTAGATTTTGGATTTTGGATTTTGCATGATGAAACAGCTTCAGTTGGAATAGGCTGCTCCCAAACCAACGTATGAGGTACCGTTGAGATTGGTATTCAAACATCGACAACAGGTTCTTGGGTTTTTTATAGAACCGAACTTTAAGGTAACAATAACCAATGGAACAACTCTTTTTTCGGATGGAGCAGCATATGCATTTAACATTTAGAATATTCCAACATGATTAAATTCTATTACTGCAGGGGAACCTCGAATAACCCCTTAATTCGTATTAATTAAATTCATAATGTGTTGATATTCAACAAGGTTCTTTTTTGATCAGTTGGTTATTAGAGGTGCC
>JAYUXX010000083.1:0-2115 GCA_043752765.1 Saprospiraceae bacterium
AAACCAACTAACTATTCAATTTCCAGAACGAATGAAACTCAACTAATTTCTTAACTATCTTCGATTCACAGACAATGTCCTTCTCACTTACACAAAATCTTTTACAAGCTCAGAAGATCCTTTATTGTTTGTCAGGTAAGAAGAACAAATAGACTACATTCCATACCCATCACTCCATCACCACATCACAAAATCACCAAATCGTTTTATTTCCCGCTCACTAAATCACTAAATCACCAAATCACCAAATTACCAAATCACTCGATTACTCCATCACTTCTTCACCTCTCAATTTATATAGCGTGCAATGTTTTAATTTTTTAACTGGTTCATAGTTGTCCCATACTTTGTCACTCAGATGAAAAGCAACAAATAAATAATCCCAGTTTTCATTGGTACTTAAATTTGTCCAATGTGTGGTCATTACGTCTTTAAATTCGACTTCTGTATAGAAGATTACGCCAGGATATTGCCAGCTTTCTACTCCTAGTTTAGGGACTTGATCTGTAGGAACGTTTTTTAGATCATCTTTTAGATAAGCAACCAATCTTTTAGCATCTCCGTTCTGCCACCATTCTATTGTGTTTTCGAAGGAAACTGAATAGGCGAAATGCCATGATAATGATAATACAATAAACCACAATACAATCATAACACGTTTCTGAATTGCAATAATTCTTTCAAATGCTACACAAATGCTCAGGTAAAAGGGAATAGAAAATAATAACTGAGTTCTTGCAGTAGGATACGGTGTTTCATAAAAAATGAATAAAATTTTTGAAATGACTGCAACGCCTATGACCAGGAAGAGGGAATACATGTGAAGTTTAATTAATCGCACTGGTGCTTTAATAAATAAACTAATGAGTTGTAAGATGAACCAAAGAGAAAAGAATATTGCTCCTGCAAGTTCAATATATTTCCAGCCTGAGGCATGGACGGCATGCCTGTTTACGTGGCTGTTGTGAGAAATAAACTGGTTGACGTAATTCACAATACAATCCTGAAATAATCCTGTCGTGCCGCCAAACGTAACAGGCGAATCAAGTGTTTTCATCAGAGGCACTATGATAATAATCAAGGTCAAGAAACATGCAGTTGCTATCGTAATTAGATGTTGTTTTACATTGACCTTTTCCTTGTTCTTATAAATTTCATAATAGAACAAAATGGCTACTAACGCCATTAAGTAAAGTGCTGAAAAATTGGACCATACAGCGAGGAACAATGCAAAACATGAAATTCTTAAATGTCGGACAGATAAGCTTTCTGTGTATAATAAAAAGTAATAGAATGCGGCAGTAAAACCTGCCATACTCATGGCATATCCTCTGGCAATTCCGAAAAAATCTAATAAATAGGGATTGAAAAAAAGAATAAGCAGGTATAGAAGCTGCCGAATTCTGGAAGGAGTAATAAGTTGAATAATTTTAGTGCCATAATAGTAGCATATGACAAAGGAAGCCAGGATGTGTAATCTGACAGCCCAGTCTTTTCTTCCAAAAATAGATAATTCTAATTTTACGAAAAGCGTATTCAGTACATGGTTGTTAGGTGTCCAATCCAGGTTATAGTACGCTGTTCGCATTACATCCCAGCAATTCATCGTTGCATGCATAATCACAGTAATACTCTCATCATCTGAAATCGGCATAAGGAATACCCTTAGGACCAGATATCCAAAGAGTGCAATTCCAAGTAGAATTGGAAGTGTGTTTTTATGTTTCAGAAATTCGTATAGCATTTGTTGAAACGTACCCTTGGGTTCTGAATTCTAAATGTATTCAATTAAAAGGCTTTTAAGTAGAAAGGGCGAAACCTCGTAACAGCGAAAGGCAGAAGGGCAGGAGAGCTGAAAGGGATTTCAGATTTTTGGAAAATAAAAAAGGTGCCGCCCTTGCGAACAACACCTCACTTTCATACTAAAATTTCTTTGGTCTTAATTGTATTTGCTTTTAATAAACCATGCATTGTCATTGAAGATGATGCCCACTTTTCCCCGAACAAAATTTTCACTAAGATTTGGGCCACCGGTGCGAGTACCTACATCCAGCCCTAATTGTACCCATGCAATATTTCTTTGCAGAATTAAAGGAAGTCCTGCGCCTATTGTAA
>JAYUXX010000084.1:0-5319 GCA_043752765.1 Saprospiraceae bacterium
CTGGTAGCCGCTACAATGGCCATTTTTTTATTCACTTTGACTTGTATTGAGATACGGATGCACTCAACACACTGCCCAGGCGGCTATGATAGCGCCATCCACCACTCAATGCCATTTGCTGGAGGATATTCCATGAAATACCTGCGTGAAAAAGTGCGGGTTCAGTACTCACCCCTAAACGAAGTCCAAGACGTGGATGAATCCTGTACGCAACACCGGCCTTGAAACGCAATTCATGTCTCCAATCTTTTTCTGCTTCTATAGCAACTCCGATTTTTTCAGAAGGCTCATATAAGATTCCGAATCTTGCCATAGAAGGAAGATCAAGATTACTGATATCACCAAGTGGATTATAGATCCAGGCTGACATCGATAGCTCTTTCATTAAAGGAGCATGCAGTGAAACAGAAAAAGATGTTCCATACAAGTCTTCGTACTCTACCACCGAATTGCGGTTTACATCAAACTGTATAGCTGCATTTAATTTTTGAAACAATCTTCTAGCGTAGCTCAAAGTAATACGTTGTTCAGAATAGCCGTCAATACCTGTATGTTGAATACCCAGGGCTATTTGGTCTTTCCAGGGCAATGGAAGATGAGCAGTCGCAGATAATTCAATAAGATCACTAACACCAGTACGCAAAGATGCGCCCGCTGCCCAGCCACCTTTTTCCCTCTCAGCCAATAATGCAGGTAACACAATTCCGGCTTCAGCATCGTCAAGTAATAATCCTATCTGACCACTTGAAAGATAACTTGTACCTGAAAAAAGATAAGGCCCTGACTGACTTTGAACGGAAGTCAATATAAAGAGGCAAAAGGCGGTGATGTTTAATTTGAACATAACTGATAATTCGAAAACAAGATAGGGTAAATGGCAGAACCATAAAACTGTAAGTCCGGTCACCCATCATTCTAAAGCGTTCAATCCTTAATCCACTACTAATTCAGTGCAAAAAAAGTAGAACTTTGTATTACAGGACATGCAACACTTCCAGCGCCATACCCGATATAAGCGATCAGATCGAAAGTCACAAATTCGAATGATCATAGGAGCATTGTTTCTGTTAGGGACTATGGCACTTTTTTGGTTTAATCTGAAGGAATCCCAGATTGAGGAAGAATCGAAATTAAATCCGATAATCGATTTCATTCCCGAAGTCAATCAGGGAGTCATTTACACAAAACCTAATTTCAGTTTATCCTATGTTGAAAAGTATGAAATTCCGGAATGGGTTGCTTACCGGTTGACGGTTGACATGATGAATAAAAAGAAATTTCCCCGCAATCAGGATTTTAATCCTGATCCTTCGATCCGCGAAAAATCAGCTCATTATCATGATTATAAAAATACCGGATATCGCCGCGGACATCTCGTTCCTTCTGCTGATATGTCATGGGATAAAGAATCCATGGACGCTACTTTTTTGTTGAGCAATATTGCTCCTATGAAAGAATCGTTTAATGATGGTATCTGGCTTGAACTCGAACATAATGTACGGGACTGGTCACGAAAATATATAAGTGTGATAGTCGTAGCAGGTCCGGCATTTACAGATGCTATAAAAACGATAGGAAACAATGATGTTTTAGTCCCAAGATATTTTTATAAAGCCATTTTCAAAGTTGAAGGCGACAAGGCTGAAGTAATCGGATTCATGTTTGATCAAACGAATGAAGATGATCGAAGACTTGAACAATGTATTGTGCCTATTGATAGTATCGAAAAAATGACCGGACTTGACCTCTTTTCAAATTTATATGGCACGTGGGAAGAGGAAATACGATTAGAAAAGCAAGCCTTACCCACAGATGGTCAGTGGACATTTAATGAGAAATGGTATAATGAGCGAACGAATGAAAAGTAGAATTTACTTGTATATTTTGTTCATCAGAAGATGATCGACTAATACAAGCGCAGCTAAGGCTTCAACGATCGGAACTGCTCGCGGCACTACACATGGATCATGTCTTCCCTTACCTTCTAACGTCACCGGATCCCCTTCAGCATTAATCGAATCCTGATCTCTCATCAGCGTGGAAACAGGTTTAAATGCAACCCTGAAGTATATTGGCATTCCATTCGAAATTCCACCCTGTATACCACCGGAATGATTTGTTTTCGTACCAATTGAATCACGTGTTTTTTCAAAAATATCATTGTGTTGACTCCCTCTGTGGGTTGTTCCTTCAAAGCCCGAACCGTATTCAAATCCTTTGCATGCATTTATGCTGAGCATTGCATGACCGAGATCTGCATGTAGTTTGTGAAAAACAGGTTCGCCTAATCCGGTGGGACATCCATCTATGACACAAGTAATAATTCCTCCAACTGTATCGCCTTCCTTTTTGACCTTAAGGATTAGTGCTTCCATTTCTGCAGCCATCGTGCGATCAGGACATCGTACAACGTTTTGCTCTGCATATTCCCAATCAAAACTTTCATGGTTGGAATTCAAAGTCAATTGTCCAACACTTGATACTGCAGCCCTAATTTGTATGCCATGTTGCTGGAGTATTATTTTTGCGACAGATCCGGCGGCGACCCAATTAGCAGTTTCTCTCGCAGAAGATCGGCCACCTCCACGGTGATCCCTGGTGCCATATTTTTGGTGATAGGTAAAATCAGCATGAGATGGTCGAAACGTTTGTTCAATGTGATCGTAATCTGACGACTTTGAATCATCATTTGGGATTAGGATCAGAATCGGAGCGCCTGTTGTTTTTCCCTGATACACACCCGACTGAATTGTAATCTGATCGTTTTCTTTGCGCTGAGTAGTGATATGCGATTGTCCGGGTTTGCGTCGGTCTAGTTGTTTCTGGATAAATGCAATATCAATCTCAATGCCGGCAGGACATCCGTCTATAATGACCCCTAAACCAGAACCATGCGACTCGCCGGCTGTTGTTATGCTGAAAATTTTTCCGAAACTATTGCCACCCATTTAGATTATTCATTAAAAAGGTAATGGTGAAAGATATGTGTTTTTAATATGACCGGATTTTTCATTGTGAAGTAAGGAGCAATCTCTTTTATTGTAATCATTTGATTCTCAAATACTCCCGGTGATGGTTGGGTTGACTATAATCTCCAATCTTTCACAATCCGTTATGTCATTTTACGAAAACATACCGTAAAGCCTACCGTTATATCTTTCCAAAAGTTAATATCCTATTTTTGCACATCTATGTCTCATCAGGTAGATATTTCCGGTTCTGCGGAAGAACAAATCGAGTTTCATAAAATAAGGGAGTTACTGGCCGGTTACACCAGGGGTGTTCATGGACGCAACCATTGTCTTTCGCTTCATCCTTCGACGGATATTGATGAGATTCAGAATAGGATGGATGAGGTGTACGAATACACTGACATATCTTCTTTACCAGGCAGATTTCAGTTGAGCACATACGAAGATGTTTCAATTTCCCTGGAGCATCTATCCATAGATGGATATGTATTACCTCAGGAAGATTTACATGAGATGGGAAGACAGATGGAACAGGTCCAACTGATCCATCGTTTTTTTGACAAATCGGATCACAGGCGTGATTATCGAAACATTGCGGATTGGACTTCTCATGCGCCGGATCCATCCAGGCTGAGCAAACAGATCAGAGCTATCATTGATGACAAAGGGGCCGTACGACCAGATGCTTCGGCTGAATTGCAAACAATAGCAAGAGCCATTGATACGGAAGCTTCCAAATTGAATAAAGAATTCCTGCGGCTTATTTCAAGGTTTAAAACTGAGGGTTGGCTTACGGATACTGTTGAATCCATCAGGTCAGGTAGACGTGTTCTATGTGTACAAGCAGAGCATAAGAGGAAAATAAAAGGTATCGTTCATGACGAGTCTACTACCGGCAGAACGGTCTTTATCGAACCTGAACTTATTGTCGATATCAACAATAATATCATTGAGCTTGAAGCCGAATTTAAAAAAGAAGTTTACCGGTTGCTGAGGGAATTGTCTGCTTCGTTACGTCCCCATCAGGAACATATTGAAAGTGTATGCAGGCTTATTCACCATTGGGACATCGTGCATGCCATGGCGAATATTGGTACATCATACAAGGGTCAACGTCCTAAACTTCAAGAGGAAGCTACTTTAAATCTCATCCAGGCGAGACATCCACTTCTATCGATCAAGAATAAGGCAAAAGGAAAAGAAGTCATTGCATTTGATTTAGTACTGAATCCTCCCAACCGATTGCTTATTTTGAGCGGACCGAATGCTGGAGGGAAGTCTATCCTGATGAAAGCAACAGGTTTAATACAGGTAATGGCGCAATGCGGAATGTTGATTCCCGCGGATGGTAGTACAGTGATCAGTATTATGAAGCGTATCTCGGTAGATATTGGTGACCAACAATCGATCGAGGAAGATTTATCTACGTATAGTTCCAGATTAAAAAACATGAAAGCCACGCTGGCTACTGCGGATAGATCTACACTTATTCTTGTGGATGAGTTTGGTTCCGGTACAGATCCAAAAATTGGAGGGGCTATTGCAGAAGCCATTTTAGATTCGCTGGTTAAAAAGAATGCATACGGAGTTCTGACTACACATTATCCGAATATCAAAATGTATGCTCATCGCACCAAGGGTGTTGTGAACGGAGCGATGATGTTCGATAAAGAAAAAATTCAACCAACATATCAATTAAAAATTGGGAAGCCGGGAAGTTCATTTGCTTTTGAAATAGCCGAACGAACAGGACTTCCTGCTGATGTAATTGAATATGCACGAAAGAGTGCAGGCATTCAGACTGTTGAAATGGAAAGTCTTATCCATGACCTGGATGATAAAACACAAAAGCTTGAGAGTGAAATTAAAAGAACTCAGGAAAAACAAAAAGAACTTGACAGATTAATTGTCAATTATGAACAATTAAGACTTGATCTGGAAATTAAACGAAAGCGATTTAAAATAGATCAGAAAAAAGAAAAACTTCAGGAGGTCTCTCAGTTTAGCCAGGAGATGAATAAACTTATCAAAGACCTGCGCAAGGAAAAGGATGCAGATAAGGCAAAAGTTCAAATAGAACAAATCAAGGAAAAACAAGCCAGGTACAGCACTGAAATTAAATCTTTGGCAGATGAATTAGTAGATGCGACAACACATAAAAGGGATTTCCTTGTAGGTGATCATGTCAAATTGAGATCCACGCAACAGGTGGGTGTAGTTGAACGCATTGCAAAAGATAAAGCCGTTGTCATCATTGGTCAAATGCAAATGACATTACCGTTGAGTGAATTATTGCCTGCAAATGCGCCTATTGAAATTAAACTACATCGCAGTATAAAAGCAGATG
>JAYUXX010000085.1:0-2103 GCA_043752765.1 Saprospiraceae bacterium
CAGGGGAGATACTGAGCTATTGAGGACGTAGTCCGATTGTAGCGAAGAAAAGGGGCATGAAGTGATCACGAGCTAACTCAGAAAAAATCCAAAATCCAAAATAGGAATTGTGTTGGTTGTTGGAGCAAACTCCGAACAACGGCAGTCTTGTTTTCTTGGTGGTTGGAGGAGTAAACTTTAAACAACGACAAAATGACTCTGCGCAAATCTGCGGTTAACGAGAGCCATTTTAAAATCCAAAATGGAGTTCATTTTTGGTTTGCCAGCTGGCCGCAACCGGCATCGATATCTTTTCCGCGACTACGCCGAACAGTGATCATGATGCCTTTATCCCTGATCTTTTTTGCGAAACGATCAATTTGATTTTCATCAGACTTATCAAAAGCAACACCAGGCACAGGATTATATTCAATGACATTCACACGGACGGGAAACTGCCGGCGACAAAGCTTGACCAATTTATCAGCATCATCAAGTCCATCATTGTACCCTTCGAGTGCAATGTATTCAAACGAAATCCTGCCCTTCGTTTTCATATAAAAATAATCGAGCGATTCCATTAATGCATCGAGCTGATTGGTTTCATTGATGGGCATGATCCTGGTGCGCTTTTTGTCATCGGCAGCGTGAAGCGAAAGTGCAAGGTTGAACTTCACTTCATCATCAGCCAGTCGCCGGATCATCTTTGAAATACCCGCTGTGCTTACAGTGATACGACGAGTAGAAACACCCATTCCTTCAGGACTTGTTATTTTTTCAATACTCTCCATCACAGGACCGTAATTGAGAAGTGGTTCTCCCATCCCCATGTAAACGATGTTCGTCAATGGCGCACCATACGTTTGTTCGCAAAGACGATTTGTTTCGTAAGCCTGGTCATAAATTTCAGCCGCTGTCAGGTTTCGCAAGCGACCCATTTGGCCCGTTGCACAAAAGCTACACGTGAGACTACACCCAACCTGGGATGAAACACAGGCTGTATATCGTTTGTCTTCGTGCACCGGAATAAGGACGGTCTCAATTTTGTGACCATCATGTAGTTTATACCGGGTCTTGACTGTTCCATCTGCACTTGATTGCCTGGTATCAATCTGAATGCTTTGAAATGTATATTTATCAGAAAGTGCTTTACGAAGAGCAGCAGGAACATTACTCATGTCATCAAAACTCTTGGCGCCAAGTTTCCACATCCATTCATAAACTTGTTTAGCCCTGTATGCAGGCTGACCTAATTCAACTAATGTGTGTTGAATATCTGCAAGCGAACGTGTTCGTATATCGATTTTATGTGCCATAGATTGTGAATGGGTTTAACGCAATCACAACCGAACTGGTTCAGCAACGACTTTGTGAGGCTTAATGGTCTTGTAGAGCGGGTGTTTGATGAGGCCCCATTTCTGGAACCGATGTACAAAGGATACCCGGAGGACACCAATGCCATATTTGATACTTCTGGAAATATTAATTGAGGAGGCCTCTTCAAAATATTTTGTTGGACATGTCACTTCAGCTATCGGAAAGCCCGCGTAAATGATCTGTGAAAGCATCTCATTATCAAAAATGAAGTCATCCGAGTTTGATTCGAATGGAATAGCGAGAAGAACTTCTTTGCTAAAAGCTCTGTAGCCTGTGTGATATTCACTTAATTTATAATTGACCATCACATTTTGAAAAAGGGTAAGGAATCGATTAGCCCAATATTTATAAATAGGCATTCCACCTTTCAAGGCTCCTTTACCGAGAATTCTGGATCCTAGTACCACGGGATAAAGATTCTCTCCGATAATGTTGACCATACTGGGTATTAGCAAAGGAGTGTATTGATAATCCGGATGAAGCATGATGATGATATCACCATCTATTTCCAGGGCTTTCTTATAGAGGCTTTTTTGATTACCTCCATATCCCCGGTTTTTTTCGTGGCGGATGATATGATTGATGCCTAACGCGTGAGCTGTCTCAAGTGTATTGTCCCTGCTGGCGTCATCACACAATACGATCTCATCTACAAGGTCGTGGGGAATCTCGGCATAGGTCTTCGCAAGTGTTCTGGACGCATTATACGCAGGCAGGACAACGACAACTTTTTTATCCTTATACATA
>JAYUXX010000086.1:0-26742 GCA_043752765.1 Saprospiraceae bacterium
AGGGAGGCATTCACAGTAAGATCATTTGGACATGTAATTACTGGAGGAACATCGTCCAGAACAGTAATTAGTTGTTCGCACATACTTTCATGCCCGCATTGATCGGTGACCGACCATGATCTTATGATCTCGTATTCACATGGGAATGACCCTGCTTCATCATCTGAAAATGTAATTTGTGGATTAAGCTCGCAGTTATCGGTAGCGGTTGCATATCCGGTATCATCGGGGCTTATACCATCACTGCAGTTTAAGAGTATATCTACTGGACAAGTTATAACTGGTGGTTCGAGTTCGAAAACAACAATCTCAAGACATATAGTATGCGTACAATTGTCAGCACCGGTAATGGTTAAACACACATTATAATTTCGGCAAAGCTCTGAAAATTGATGTGCCGGGTTTTGAAATGTTGATGTATTTGCAACTCCGCTGTTGGGATCATCAAAATTCCATAGATAGGTAAGAGGTAATTGTCCTATTGAAAAGTCATTAAATTGAAAAAGCCCGCAATTGTTATTTATTACAAATTCAAAAACAGCATTACAACTGTCGGGTGTAGAACAAGCGATCAATGGAATATTAGCAGAACAACTTTCACCTATTCCACAAACGAAGTCATAAAGCATTGAGAGGGTAGGTGGACTAGGTCCGTCAGTGCAAAATTCAATTGGAGTACTCAGTCCAATTGGTAAGGATCCACTAGAATGTGATATTAGAAGTTCATTTTGGGTTATCAGATTTGCAGAGAATCCATTCGCCGCATCAACTGTCCAACTCGAAAACTGACCTATATCCAGCAACATGGTGAGTTGCGGAGTACATTCGGAAGTATTGTCCAGTTGAACAGAATAACAACAAGTATTATAATTCGTCAAGTTGAACGAAATAGAAGGACATTGCGAAACGGAATTGCAAATTCCAAATACTACTATAAAAAATATCATGCCAGCTTTCTGAATCATATTCTTAGTAATAGAAGTTAGTTTTATTCCTCTTCTCTTCAGTATCAAGTAACCTGGTAATTTTATCATTTCAGAATAATTTTTTAGTATTAGACTCATTGGTGCAGATAGACAAGCAATTATACTATCAACTTCGAAAACCTCCATCAAATATCAGTAACCACATCCGTTGTAAACGACAAGAGTGGAATTAGGTAAGAAATCTATGAAATACGGTTTAACTTTTTCTATTCTATTACACCTCTTTCGCCAGGCAAAGTTGATTTTAGCGTATTGAAATAAAAAAAAATTATCTCATTATAGAACGGCTCGGGTCTTAGAAGCTCCTATTTCATGTAGTGGCCCTTTAACGAAAAATCGCAATTCCTTCTGAATATTTTACTTTGCTAGATAATGTTTCAAGGTTTATTTTATTATTAATCTTTCTGGAGAATCAGGACCGTGGGTATTCCGCCATATCTTATTGAAATGCGGTAAAAAATCTATGTGGGATTGTGCTTTTTTACTCCACGGGGATTCGGATCAGGACCATGGAACCATTTATCTCATGGTTGGGCCCAATGATATTCTCTGCAATAAAATTAATTTCGGCCGCAGAGTTGGACAGAATGTCTAGTCTCTTTTTGGTCAGCGACATTCCAAAAGATTTGTGCGATTTTATTTCACTTTGCTGACTTTGGGAAAAGCCTGGTCCGTTGTCAGAAACGCAAACAAGAATTACATTTTTCTCCTTTGTGAACGTTACATCGATTAGACCTTCCTCTGATTTGTTTTTCATCCCATGTTTAAGTGCATTCTCCACAAAAGGTTGAATGAGCATGGGAGGCAAATAAATATCATCCTGGTCGAGGTCACCGTATACTTCAATCCTATAAGTAAATTTGCCTTTAAACCGCATAAGTTCAAGAGCAAGATAATTGTCCAGCATTTCAACCTCTTCTCTCAAAGTATGCTTACCATCAACAGAACTGTGCAGCGACAATCGAATAAGCTTCGCAAATCGTGCAAGGTATCGAGTCGCGGATCTGCTGTCGTTTTCTGTGATAAATTGTTGTATACTTCCAAGGCAGTTGAAAATAAAATGTGGGTTCATCTGTCCGCGCAATGCTGCCATCTCCAGGTCCCTAATTTTATTACTTGTAGTTGCTCTGGTCTTAATTGCTCGAAACCGCTTATGGATTATCCAGCCACACGTGCCCGCTATGGAAATGGTCATTAGCAATAAAAACCACCATGATCGCCACCATGGTGGAAGAATTTCAAATGTTAGTTGCGTAGAGGGACTAAATTTACCATCCTCATTTGCTGCCTCAACTTCAAATACATACTTACCCGAAGCCAGATTTAATAAATTTATATCTCGGCTTGTTGAATAAATAAATGCAGTATCCTGAAATGGTAATCTATACCTATAGAGTATTTCACCTTTACCATAATAGTAAAGTGAATAAAATTCTAATTTGATATTGTTTTGTGAATAATGAAGTTCAATATCCTGAATATAATTGTGTTCCTGTTGATTGATATGAAAGCTCTCAAGTTTAGGTGCAAGTATAGGTGGTGAAGGTCTTCTATGCGAAACAGTTGCTAATCCTTTTTCAGTAGCTACCCATAGTTGGCCTCCAACAATACAGGCATCATTAATATGGTTGGACGGAAGTCCCGATTTTGTACCTAGCACATTTATTTTCCAAGCATCATTTGGCTTCTTCTGTATATGATGAAGTCCCTTTTTTGAACAAGCATATAAATCACCTCCCGGTGCAACATAGATCTTAGTTATGTAATCAGTACTTAAGCCGTTTTCTGTATTCAAATGAGTCAGTTTGTGATCCTGATCCCATATTAAAATTCCTCCTCCATGAAAACCTATAATGATACTACTATCAGGTGATAGCTTTATATCACCAGCCTGAAAGCGTAAAGCTGGATGATCAAAAGGGGGCATTATATAGTCACCATCTTTCCACAACCTCAATCCATCAATCGTAGCTACCCAAATATTTTTTTCATAATCTGAAATGACTGAAAAAGTTCGTTTCGGCACCAATGATTCATTTACTTCTCGCAAATGAGTGCTGGTAAAAGTGGAAAGGTTTAATTTTAAAAATCCATATGGTAGACTCATCCACAGACTATTTTCATTTGGATCCCTGAAGATTTCTTTTGCGATTAATTTTTTAGCTCTGCCCTTGTCCTTCAGTTCCTTATCAGCAGAAAACCATGACCCAGCCTGAAAATATTCAAGTGGTGCACTTCGCCAAAGCTTCTGATCTAGCGTATCATAATATAATGCCCATGTTTCAAGACCGACATCAAGATTACCGGTAATAGACTTTGCTGTTTTGTCAGAGGAATTAATACAGCTTTGACCAAAGGGCCACATCGCTGCATATAAATTTTCCTTGCCATCAGTAGCCAGTCGTAAAACATTAGAAGTAGATAGTCCGTCTGTGATATCATAGATATCTACATTCGGGTTTGAACAATAAAAAATGCCATCACCTAAGGTCGCTGCCCACCAACCACCTTCATGATCACAAAGGATGTCACATACTTTGTTGTTTGTTAACATATGTGAACCCTTATCTTCTTTGAATTCATCCAATGATGCATAATAAAATAATCCCGTCTTCTCCCCCTGAAATGATGCGACCAACAAATTTCCATTTTGTGTTTCAGAAATATTTGGATTGATGATATCGGTCTTAAAATTTGAAAATAATTGCTTGCCTCGGTATTGAGAGATTTGACCATTTGTAGCCATGAGTACGTCCCCGTTAGTTAGCGGCCATGCACTTGCGTAAAACTCCTCGTCCGTCCACCTCTTTTTAATTTCACTGGCCTTTTGCAATTCATTATTTTCCCAAAAAATAACATCAAGTACATCGTTGGAGCCCTCATGACTCCTAAGTTGATCTGCAAAAACAAAACTTGAGGTAGATGTTGAGATCACTATGTTTCTATTAGGAGATCCCCGGACAATTTGATGGCTGCCATCACTATGCACTACTAAACATCCAAAATGGGTCAGTGCTATACTAAACGTCCCATCTTCATCTATTGAATAATTGCTGATGGAGCCAAACTTATGTTTAAACAAGTCAAGGATATAATTGTATTTCCAAGCCCGGACTGTATCATCTTCAATAAACCATAATGACCAATCGAGGCGCACAAACCAAATTCTTCCATCAGGATCTTCCATTGGATTGAACGCCTCACCTCCAGCATATATGCTGGTATCTACCGGTGGATCAAAATCATACCCATTGAAACGGCAGATTCCATGGTCTGTGACTATCCACAAATGGTTGTCATGAGCCTGAATAATATCAAAAACCTTGTTTCCCGGCAATCCATCGTTTGTCGTATACTGCTTCCACGACTTATGTTGCCCTTCCACAGTCAAGCAAAAAAACTGAATTACTAGGATCACATAAATTCTACTAAATAAGGGAAAGGACACTATACAAAATTTGCCCTAATCTATCATTTCTTAAAGCATGATAAATGAAAAGTTGTAGATATTAGATTAGATTCGGTCTGAATCATAATAACCAGAGCAAGCCAGAATATGTCCATTTCTACATTCAGGTCATTTATTGCGGACGATGAGCCGGGAGCCAGAGCTGTTATTAAAGATTATCTGACCAAATATTTTCCTGATTTGTTGATTGTTGGTGAAGCTGAAGGTGTGAAAAAAGCAATCGACCTTATCACCAATAATAAGATTGACCTTTTATTCCTTGACATTGAACTTGAAGACGGAACAGGTTTTGAATTACTCGATTCCTTGCCGGAGATAAACTTCAATGTAATTTTTACAACAGCGCATGACGATTTGGCGATTAAAGCTTTCCGCTATAATGCAATCGACTACCTGTTAAAACCAATTGATCCTGATGACTTCATCACCGCTGTTCAAAAAGCAAAGCAACAAACTGATCTCGGAATTCTGAGACGACAGTTTGATCAGTTAATGACTACCACTAAACAGAAAACATTTGACCGAATTACGCTTTCCACAAGCTCGGGTATTGTTTTTGCCGAAACCAAAGACATCATCCGCATAGAAACGTATGGAAACTATAGCTTCGTTTTTCTAGTTGCAAGTGAACGATTATTAGTGTCAAGAAATCTAAAAGAATTTGAAGAAATGCTTCCTGAGCCAGACTTCTTCAGAATCCATCAATCCCATATCGTAAATACCTCTTTCGTAAGAAAACACCTTAAGGATGACGGCGGATATGTGGTGATGTCAGATAATTCCACTATTCCTATATCTAGAAGACGAAAAGAAGAATTTATGAACGTTCTTAAAAGATAAGATGATCCGATTCTCACCGCAAGCCTTCACTTTTCACGTAAAAGAATATTTTTTTGACAACTTCAAACTCACAACTCACAACTCACAACTCACAACTCACAATTCATAACTCACAACTCACACCTCACTCAAATATATCTTCCCATCTACCCACTCATCATCAAGCACCACATCATACTTTTTATAAAAATTGATCGCTGGCTCATTCCATCTCAACACCTGCCATTTTACTAAAGCTACTTCCTGGCGTTTTGCTTCTTGAAGAAAAGCTTCGAAAAGGAGAGCACCGATCCCTTTACCTCTTGCGGACTCCTTTACCACGAAATCCTCGAGGTAAAGCATCTTTCCCCTCCAAGTGCTGAAAACCAAAAAATAAAGGGCCATACCTATGATTTCCCCTCCCTTCTCCGCCACAAAAGCTTCAAACACCTTGTCATTGAAATCCTTCTGATAAGATTCAGCCGTTGTGGTTACTTTATGAAGACCCTTTTCATATTCGGCCAGTTCCAAAACCAATAAATGGATCCCCGGCAAATCACCTGCATCAGCTTTCCGAATTGTTACACTCATTCCTTCAGTTAAATTGAATTGTAATAAAAGTTAAGCCATCTATGGAAAGGTCATCCATTTTCCCTATTCCGCCCTTCCGCCCTTCAGCCCTTTCAGCCCTTCAGCCCTTTCATCCCTTTCATCCCTTTCATCCCTTCAGCCTTTTCCGCCCTTCAGCCTTTTCCGCCTTTAATTTACCTCGAATCACCCAATTCCCATCCTCACTTTCCCCAATTGGCTAAAGGCTTTACAAGGACTCAATTAAAATACTTGGAACCATACCTTTCAACCAAGAAATTAATGATATCTTTGCATTCGCTTTCGAAAAAGGCGTCTAAAACACAGGGTAAAATATACGTATGCCTACTATAAATCAGTTAGTTAGGAAAGGTCGGGAGAAGGTAATTTACAAGAGCAAAGCTCGTGCTTTGGATGCATGCCCTCAGAAGAGAGGCGTGTGTACTCGTGTTTACACCACAACCCCTAAAAAACCTAATTCAGCCCTCCGAAAGGTGGCCAAAGTGCGATTGACTAACAGTCTTGAGGTGATCGCCTACATTCCCGGTGAAGGTCACAACCTCCAGGAACACTCTATCGTATTGATTCGCGGAGGCAGAGTAAAAGATCTTCCCGGCGTTCGTTATACGATCGTTCGTGGAGCACTTGACACAGCAGGTGTTAATAACAGGCTGAAATCAAGATCAAAGTATGGAACAAAAAGACCTAAGAAATAATAGTACAGAGTCCAGATGAGGAAAAGAAAACCCAAATTAAGAATACTGATGCCGGATCCACGATATGGAGACCCGGTAGTATCTCGCTTTATCAACAACATGATGTGGCAGGGAAAGAAGAGTATAGCCTATGATATCTTCTACAATGCCATGGACCTGTTAGCTGAAAAATCAGGTGGACAAAATCCACACGATCTCTTCGGTAAAGCATTGGAAAACGCAACCCCTTCTGTTGAAGTGCGCAGCCGTCGTATCGGTGGTGCTACTTTCCAGATTCCTACTGAAATCAATCCAAAGCGTAAAATCGCGATTGGCATGAAATGGCTTATTCGTTTTGCCCGTGAGCGTAACGGAAAAGGAATGGCCGAAAAATTAGCAGCAGAAGTGCTAGCCGCAAGCAAAGGCGAAGGCTCCGCTGTAAAAAGAAAAGAAGACACCCATAAAATGGCCGAGGCAAACCGCGCTTTCGCCCATTTTAAATAATAACACACATTTTTTTAGAAGAATATAATGGCCAAAGACCTTAGATATACACGTAACATCGGCATTGCTGCCCACATCGACGCTGGTAAGACCACGACGACGGAGCGTGTATTGTACTATACAGGTATATCACATAAAATAGGTGAAGTACACGATGGAGCCGCCACCATGGACTGGATGGAACAGGAACAGGAGCGAGGTATCACCATCACAAGTGCAGCCACTAAGGCACAGTGGGAATGGCATGATCAGGAATACGCTGTCAATATTATTGACACCCCCGGTCACGTTGACTTTACGGTTGAAGTAAACCGTTCATTGCGCGTTCTCGATGGCCTGGTTTTTCTTTTTTGTGCAGTTTCAGGTGTGGAGCCACAGTCAGAAACAAACTGGCGCCTCGCTGATAATTATAAAGTTCCTCGTATCGGTTTCGTCAACAAGATGGATCGGTCCGGTGCTAACTTTTTTGAAGTAGTGAAAGATGTAGAAACCAAACTGGGTTCTAAAGCTATACCTCTCCAGGTACCTATCGGTGAGGAAGAAAGATTTAAAGGTGTTGTCGACCTGATTACCGGGAAAGCAATGGTTTGGAGTGAAGAAGACATGGGAATGACCTTCGATGAAATTCCAATTCCGGAGGATTTGGTAAGTGTTGTAGCAGAATACCGCGAAAAGCTTCTTGAAGCAATCGCTGAGTATGATGATACATTGATGCAAAAGTTTTTTGATGATCCGGATTCTATTTCTGCTGAAGAAATGCGAGCCGCTGTTCGAAAAGCTGTTTGCGACATGAAATTCGTACCGATGATGTGCGGATCTGCATTTAAAAATAAAGGTGTTCAGGCGGTACTAGATGCTGTCTGCGCTTATCTGCCTAGTCCACTGGATGTTGCAGCTATTAAAGGAATAAATCCGGATACAGATCAGGAAGAAATAAGACTGCCAAACGCTGATGCTCCTTTTGCCGCACTTGCATTTAAAATTGCTACCGACCCATATGTAGGCCGTCTTGCCTTCATGAGAGTTTATTCAGGAGCACTTGAGGCAGGTAGCTACGTATTAAATACAAGGTCAGGTAATAAAGAACGTATTTCACGTCTTTACCAGATGCATGCCAACAAACAAAATCCGATCGATAGAGTAGAAGCAGGAGATATTGCAGCCGGTGTAGGATTTAAAGATATACGCACAGGCGATACGCTTTGCGATGAAAAGAAACCGATTGTCCTTGAAAGCATGGTGTTTCCGGATCCCGTTATTGGTATCGCGGTAGAACCAAAAACTCAAAAGGATCTTGATAGGCTGGGAATGGCTTTGGCTAAACTCGCAGAAGAAGATCCAACATTCAGAGTGAAATATGATGAGGACACTAACCAGACCATTATTAGTGGTATGGGTGAGTTGCACCTCGAGATTATTGTTGACCGGTTGAGAAGAGAATTTAAAGTAGAATGTAATCAGGGAGCTCCGCAGGTTAACTATAAAGAAGCATTGACAGCAAATGTAGATCACACTGAAAGGCTTAAGAAGCAGTCAGGTGGTTCAGGTCTTTTTGCTCAGATGTCATTTGAACTCGGCCCTGCAGACGAAGAATTTTTGCAGACAGATGATTTCAAAAGTGGTAAGACCAAACTTCAGTTTGTCAATGCAATTTTTGGAGGATCTATTCCAAAAGAATTTTTTCCATCCATCGTCAAAGGTTTTAATGCCATGATGGATAATGGAATTCTTGCGGGTTATAATATTGATAGTATGAAGGTTAGGGTATATGATGGTCAGACGCACGCGGTTGACTCAAAACCGATTGCCTTTGAACTCTGTGCAAAAGAAGGTTTTAGGGAAGCTGCTAAAAAGGCAAAACCAGTTCTTCTCGAGCCGATCATGAAACTTGAGGTAGTTACACCGGATGAATATGTTGGACCTGTAATCGGTGATTTAAATCGCCGGAGAGGTTTGCCAAAAGGACAGGACTCACGATCAGGAGCGATTGCAGTTCAGGCGGAAGTTCCACTTTCTGAAATGTTTGGTTATGTAACTCAATTACGTACCATTACATCAGGTCGTGCAAGCTCAACAATGGAATTTAGTCATTATGCACCTGTTCCAAAAAACATCGCTGAAGATGTAATTGAAAAGGCAAAAGGTGCAGTTAAAGCGTAAATAACACAAAGCCCAAAAGTGGGTGAAATAAAATATCTAACAATATATTTTTGGTCGGGAAATGAATCAGAAAATTAGGATTAAACTTCGTTCGTATGACCATAATCTGGTCGATAAATCAACGGAGAAAATCGTTAAAACTGTTCGCAATAGTGGAGCCGTAGTTACGGGTCCGATTCCGCTGCCCACCGAGAAAGAAATATTTACAGTCCTGCGGTCCCCGCACGTAAATAAGAAAGCTCGAGAGCAGTTCCAATTGCGCACACACAAACGTTTGATTGAGATTTACACACCTACCCCTAAAACGGTAGATGCGCTCTCCAAACTCGAATTACCGAGTGGAGTCGATATCCAGGTCAAACTAACCTAGCTCTTATTTGGAGTCCTAGACTTCGATAAGATACTTGAATAAACATCCTGTTTATTCCCTTTCGGGGTCTAAACAGGTGTAGAGCTTATTACAAATATTTACAATCAAATCATCTTACGGTGAAAGGAATAATAGGCAAAAAGGTCGGCATGACCAGCATATTTGACCAGAATGGTAGATCCATTGCATGCACGGTTGTCCACGCACAACCGAATGTAGTGACCCAGGTCAAAACGCAGGATTCTGACGGCTATGACGCAGTACAACTTGCTTACGGCGAAGCGAAAGTGAAAAACACACCTCAGTCTATGCAAGGCCACTTCGAAAAAGCAAACACAGCGCCCAAGCGAAAGTTGGTGGAATTCAGAAATTTTGAGATAATCAAAAATCTGGGTGACATGGTTTCAATGGACGAAGTATTCACCGAAGGTGAAAAAGTATCTGCCATCGGAATTAGCAAAGGAAAAGGATTCCAGGGGGTTGTTAAAAGACATCACTTCGCAGGTATTATGCAGGCTTCCCACGGTCAACACAACAGGATGAGAGCTCCGGGTTCTATTGGAGCATCTTCTTATCCGTCCAAGGTTGTTAAAGGTATGCGGATGGCTGGTCGTATGGGAGTTGAACGTGTTAAAGTACGTAATCTGAAAGTTGCAAAATTATTGCCGGATCAAAACCTGATCCTTATTAAAGGCGCAATTCCAGGTCATAACGGATCATTTATCATCATCGAAAAGTAAATCAGCCATGACTATAGATATTTTAAATTCAAAAGGTGAAAAAACCGGTCGAAGTATTGATCTGGCTGATGAGGTATTTGCAATCAAACCAAATGAGCACGTTGTTTACCTCGCCGTAAAATCCTATCTGGCTAATCAGCGGCAGGGTACCCATAAGACAAAAGAAAGATGGGAAGTATGGCGTACAACTAAAAAGTTTAAAAAGCAAAAGGGCACCGGTGGTGCACGTGCAGGTTCATTAAAGAATCCCATGTTTAAAGGTGGTGGACGCGCATTCGGTCCTCGCCCACATGATTACGATCTGAAAGTAAATAAGAAAGTAAAGTTACTTGCGCGTCGATCAGCATTATCATCGAAAGCCATTGCAGGTAATTTGATCATCGTTGAAGAAATCACAATGGATCAACCTCGTACGAAAGACTTTGTCGCCGTATTGAAGAATCTCCAGATCGATAAGAGTAAGTCATTATTCGTGACTTCTGAAGCCAATACCAACCTGTATTTATCAGGAAGGAATCTTCAGAATACAAGATTGGTCAGAGCACAGGATCTCAATACATACGATATCCTCCGTTCACAGAAACTGGTATTATCAGAACAATCTGTGGACCTGATTACGAAATCATTAAAGAATTAATCTGTCGATCATTTTAAAGCAAAAAGGAAATGAGTCTTAAGACAATACTAGTAAAACCGTTGATCACTGAAAAGGCAGATAACCTATCAGAGAGCAAAAGTCAATACAGTTTTATCGTCAATAAAATTGCGAATAAAATTGAAATCAGGAAAGCAGTTGAAGCACTATATACAGTAAATGTGGAAGCTGTCAATACGATGGTAATTCCGGGAAAAAGGAAAACGCGTAATACAAAAAAAGGTGTATTACAAGGCCGAAAGCCATCCTATAAAAAAGCAGTGGTGACTCTTGCAGCAGGGGAAACCATTGATTTCTTCGGAGACATTTAACGAATTATACAGACCATTTAGAAATATAAATCATGGCCGTAAAGAAGTTTAAACCAATTAGTCCGGGTACTCGATTCAGGGTGGGTAACACCTTTGCAGAGGTCACGGCTAGCAAGCCAGAGAAGTCACTACTCGATTCCATTAAGAAAAGTGGTGGTCGAAATGCAGATGGTAAAATGACTGTCCGACACCGCGGTGGGGGACACAAAAGACGTTACCGTATCATCGACTGGAAGAGAGATAAAGAGAATATTGTAGGAACTGTGAAGTCCGTAGAATATGATCCTAACAGGACAGCTTTTATTGCCCTGATAGAATATTCAGACGGTGAGAAAAGATATATTCTGGCTCCACAACATATTAAAGTTGGAGGAACGGTGATGGCAGGAAGTCAGGCCACACCGGATGTTGGACATGCAATGTTTTTGAAGGATGTTCCACTCGGTTCTGTCATTCACAACGTTGAATTGCGTCCGGGTCAGGGAGGTTCAATTGTACGAAGTGCAGGTTCATCTGCTGTCATGATGGGTCGTGAAGATCAGTTTGCAGTTATTAAATTGCCTTCAGGCGAGGTGAGAAGAGTTCTTCTTACTTGTAAAGCATCTATCGGCGCAGTGTCGAATCCCGATCATGCATTGACAGTTTTTGGAAAAGCAGGAGCAAAACGTTGGACAGGTCGTCGCCCTCGTGTGAGAGGAGTTGCGATGAATCCAGTGGATCACCCGATGGGTGGTGGTGAGGGTAAGGCTTCAGGAGGTCACCCGACATCGAGAACTGGTATTATGGCGAAAGGTCAAAAGACCCGTAACCCTCGTGCTACTTCATCGAAGTTGATTATATCTCGTCGTAAATCAAAAAATAAGGGTTAAGCACTAATCAAGTATCATGGCAAGATCAGTTAAAAAAGGTCCGTACGTATTTAATAAGTTGATGGCGAAGATTGAAAAAGCCAATTCAGCGAGTCGTAAATCAGTCATCAAGACCTGGTCACGTGCATCTATGATCGTACCGGATATGGTAGGTCATACGATTGCAGTACATAATGGAAAAACATTTATCCCTGTATTCGTAACCGAAAACATGGTGGGACACAAATTGGGAGAATTCGCCCCAACGAGGACCTTCCGTGGACACGCTGGGAACAGGAAATAATATATAGTAGAGCTTAAAACGATAAATACAATGGAAGCTGTTGCAAAACTCAGAAACTGCCCGCTATCGGCCCGCAAAATGCGGCTTGTAGCAGACCTTGTAAGAGGTAAAAAGGTAGAGGATGCTGTAAATATCCTGAGATATACGAACAAAGAAGCTGCAGGTTGGCTGGAGAAGTTATTGTTATCTGCAGTTACCAACTGGGAGAACAAAACTGAAGGTTCGCAAAATGTGGATGAATTAGATCTGAGGATTAAGACTTTGATGGTAGATGACGCAGGACACTTAAAAAGAATCAGCGCAGCACCTCAGGGTAGAGCTCACAGAATTCGAAAGCACAGCAACCATGTAACGGTTGTCATTGAAAATAAGATTCCATACGACGGGGAATTAACCGCCGGTGATGAAGAAGAATAACTGAAATATCATTCGAATACATAATAATCTGAGATTCTAAAATGGGTCAAAAAGCAAATCCGATAGGTAATAGACTTGGAATCATCCGTGGATGGGAGTCTAACTGGTATGGAGGAAGAGATATCGCTGAAAAGGTAATTCAGGATGAAAAAATCCGGGTTTATCTCCAGGCGAGGATTGAAAAAGGTGGTATTGCGCATATGGTTATTGAGCGCACACTGAAAAGGGTAACTGTAACTATCCAGACTTCAAGACCTGGTATTATTATTGGTAAAGGTGGCCAGGAAGTAGATCGAATCCGTGAAGAACTCAAGAAACTGACCAAAATGGATGTCCAGATAAATATTATGGAAATCCGCAAGCCTGAGTTGGACGCTAATATTGTAGCTGAATCAATTGCTAAACAAATTGAAGCAAGGATCAATTACCGTCGTGCTATCAAGATGGCAATTCAATCCACCATGCGCTCAGGTGCAGAGGGAATAAAAGTGAGAATCAGTGGTCGTCTGAATGGAGCAGAGATGGCTCGTTCGGAAGAATATAAAGATGGAAGAATTCCATTGCACACGTTCAGAGCAGACATCGATTATTCAATTCGTGAAGCCCAAACTGTTTTTGGGAAGATCGGAATCAAAACCTGGATTTGTAAGGGTGAGGTTTATGGTAAGAGAGAATTGACATTGAATGCCGGAGGAGAACAGGGTACAAGAAGCCGCAGAGGTGGAAATGAACGCTCTGAAGGTTATGGAAGAAATGAACGTGGAGCAGATGGTCGTGACAGAGGTACCCGGGAGAGAGGTGGAGAAAGAACTGAAAGAGGACCTGGAGGCGGTCGTGGACCTGGTGGACCTGGAGGAAACCGTGGTGGAGGACCGGGAGGGAATCGTGGACCTGGAGGACCGGGAGGGAATCGTGGACCTGGTGGACCTGGAGGAAATCGTGGCGGTGGCGGTGGTGGACCGAGAAAAAAATAAGGAGTAATTAGCAAGATAGAAAAGTTGGTAAAAAGCGTACCTTTGCCCAACTTTTCCCAAAAGTTCGCATAAAAGGGAAATAATTTAAAACATGTTACAGCCAAAACGTACCAAATACAGGAAGCAGCAAAAGGGTAAGAACCGTGGTATTGCCTGGAAGGGAAGTGATATTTCCTTTGGCAGTTTCGGCCTCAAAGCTCTTGAAAATGCGCGCATTACAAGCCGCCAGATTGAATCTGCGAGGATTGCGATGACACGACATATGAAAAGAGAAGGAGCGGTTTGGATCCGGATTTTTCCTGACAAGCCAGTGACCAAAAAACCTCAGGAAGTGAGGATGGGTAAAGGAAAAGGTGCTCACGATCATTGGGTAGCTTTAGTTCAGCCTGGTCGCATCATGTTTGAACTTGATGGCGTATCCTCACAGGTTGCTATTGAGGCGCTTGCATTGGCTGCACAGAAGTTGCCGATTAAAACAAGAACAGTTACAAGACACGATTACATCGAATCATAATCAGGATCAACAATGCCTACGAAGAAATATATTGAATTAGGAGAAATGTCAGATGCTGACCTGATGGATGAGTTGAAGCAAATCAACCTCCAGTATCATAAGCTGAGTTTCGACCACACTATTAAGGGTTTGGATAACCCGATTACGCTGAAGAACACGAAAAGAGATGTTGCGCGTATTCAAACTGAAATTCGCCGCAGGGAAGTGATTGCTATGACTCCGGCACAATTGGCTAAAAGAACTAAAATCAGGCAACGTCGTAAAAAAGATTAATGCGGACATGTTAACGAACGAAGAAAAATTAAAGAAACAACGTGTTGGCTTAGTAGCCAGCAACAAGAATGATAAATCCATTACCGTGGTGGTTGAGCGTAAGCTTCGTCACCCCATCTATGGCAAATTCGTAAAACGTAGTAAGAAATTACATGCGCACGATGAAGCTAATGCATGTGGCATTGGAGATCTCGTGAGGATTGTTGAATCACGTCCTTTGAGCGCTACGAAAAGATGGCGCCTGGTTGAGATCATTGAAAAAGCGAAATAATCATCTAAGTCTTACGAGAAGAATAGTTAAATTATGATACAACAGGAATCAAGACTTAATGTCGCAGATAATAGCGGAGCCAAACAAGTACTATGCATTCGGGTCCTTGGCGGATCTGGCAGAAGATATGCTTCTGTTGGAGACAAAATAGTGGTCTCTGTGAAAGACGCTACGCCAGGTGGATTGAAAAAAGGACTTGTATCCAAAGCTGTTGTGGTTAGAACGAAGAAAGAAATTCGCCGCAAGGATGGATCCTACATACGTTTTGATGACAATGCAGTTGTGTTATTGAATGCAGCTGATGAGCCTAGAGGAACAAGGATATTTGGCCCGGTAGCCAGGGAATTGAGAGAGCGCGATTACATGAGAATTGTATCGCTCGCACCTGAAGTAATCTAATAGAATACAATTTGCAATTATAAATAGTAATGAGCAGCACAAAGAAAACAAAGTACGCACCCATAAAAGCAAAGGCCTTCGTTCGTAAAGGTGATGTGGTTATGGTAATGTCTGGTGCAGATAAAGGGAAGCAAGGCAATGTCATGGAAGTATTTCATGCAAAGCAGCGCGTGATCGTTGAGGATGTAAACATCGTCAAGAAACACAGAAAACCTACACAAACAACACCGGGAGGGATTGTTGAAATTCCTGCTCCTATCCATGTTTCAAATGTCATGCTGATCGATCCAAAATCAGGTCAGCCTACGCGAATTGGACGAAAGATCGTAGATGGAAAAAGTGTTCGTTTTTCAAAAAAATCAGGAGAAATCATTAAATAATGAGCTACGTACCCAGATTAAAACAATATTATGATGAGGTGGTTGCCCCAAAACTGATGGAGCAATTTGGTTATACTTCAGTCATGCAACTTCCGCGCCTTCTAAAGATTTCTTTGAACCAGGGAATTGGACAGGCAACCCAAGACAAAAAACTGGTTGATGTCTACCAGCTGGAGATGACCACAATTGCCGGTCAGAAAGCTGTTGCGACAATCGCCAAAACTTCAATCTCTAACTTTAAGCTTAGAGAAGGAATGCCGATCGGTGTGAGAGTAACATTGCGAAAAGAGAGAATGTATGAATTCATGGACCGATTGATTACAGTTACATTGCCAAGGGTTCGTGACTTTCAGGGAATTAATGATAAAAGTTTTGATGGAAGAGGTAACTATTCCATGGGTGTAACTGAGCAAATCATTTTTCCTGAGATCGATCTGGATAAAATCACAAAGATTAATGGGATGGATATCACCATCGTGACCACAGCAAAAACAGATGCGGAAGCATATGCATTGCTAAAAGAATTAGGTATGCCATTTAAAAATCAGAAAAACTAACCAGCCATATGGCCAGAAAGTCATTAATCGCTAGAGAGGTCAAACGTGCCAAACTAGTACAGAAATATGCAGTAATACGTAAGCAGTTAAAGGAAGAGGGTAAATGGGATGAACTTGATAAGTTGCCCCGTAATTCTTCTAAAAAACGTCTTCACAACAGATGCCAATTATCTGGGCGTCCGAAGGGCTACATGAGAAGATTTGGCCTTTGTAGGAATATGTTCAGAGAGATGGCGCTAATGGGTAAAATTCCCGGTGTCACTAAGGCAAGCTGGTAATAGGAAAAGAAACATTATATATCAATTATTGAATCATTCATGGCAGTCACAGACCCAATAGCAGATTATCTCACACGGATCCGTAACGCTCAACAGGCGAAACATAGGGTAGTTAGTATTCCCAGTTCAAAACTGAAGAAGAAAATTACAGAGATCCTGTATGAACAAGGATACATTTTAAAGTACACTTTCGACGGAGAGGGGAAAGAAGCTGTGATCAATATTGCGATCAAGTATGATGCGGAAACGAAACAACCTGTAATCAGAGAAATTGGACGATTGAGTAAGCCGGGTCTTAGGGTTTTTGCATCCACGGATGAATTACCCCGTATCATCAATGGACTAGGCATAGCGATCATTTCTACGTCACATGGTTTAATGACAGATAAAGAAGCACGAAAGCAAAAATTAGGCGGAGAATGTCTTTGCTATGTGTATTGATTTTGAATTAGAATTAAATATTAATTACTAAAAATAAAGTACTGTGTCACGAGTAGGTAGTTTACCAATCAGCATGCAACAGGGAGTTGACGTAAGTGTCAGCAAGACAAACCTGGTGACGGTGAAGGGCCCCAAGGGTTCTTTGCGCGAGCAAATCGATCAGGATATCACTGTCAAATTAGAGAATGGTGAGATGACCTTTGCTCGTCCCACAGATCAAAACAGACACAAAGCTCTTCATGGTCTTTCGAGAGCTCTCGTAAATAATATGATCGTCGGTGTTACTGAAGGGTTTAAAAAATCACTTGAACTCGTCGGTGTTGGATACAGGGTTACAAATACTGGGAATCTCCTGGAGATCATCATTGGATATTCTCACCCTATTTACTTTTACGTTCCGGATGAGGTTAAGGTAGAAACTAAGACAGAAAAAGGTTCAAACCCCACAATCATTTTGACCTCAAATGATAAACAATTATTGGGTCAGGTAGCTGCCAAAATCAGGGCCTTCCGTAGACCAGAGCCTTACAAAGGAAAAGGTATAAAGTATACAGGTGAAATTTTAAGAAGAAAAGCTGGAAAGACTTCCGGTAAGAAATAAAAAGGGCTAAAACGCTCCAAGATTATGGCACTAACAAAAACAGCAAGACGCAAGCGTATACATTTCCGTATCCGTAAAAAGATGGAAGGAAGTAATGGCCGACCACGTCTGTCGGTGTATCGAAGCAACAAACAAATCTATTGTCAATTGATTGATGATAGCACTGGTTCGACATTAGCTTCAGCCTCTTCAACGGATGAGGCAATAACAGGTGCAAATAAATCAGAACTCGCTACGAAAGTGGGCGAACTGATTGGCTCACGCGCCCAAGCTTTAAATATTTCTACGGTCGTATTTGATCGTGGTGGATATCTATTTCATGGTAGAGTGAAAGCTTTAGCAGATGGAGCAAGAAATGCAGGACTCAAATTCTAATTCATATATCAACAGTATATAAAAGTGAGAGAAACAAACGTCAGAGTAAAAGCATCAGAAACCGAACTCAAGGATAAACTTGTTTCCCTGAATAGGGTAGCTAAGGTTACCAAAGGGGGTAGGACATTTTCTTTTGCCGCAATCGTTGTGGTAGGAGATGGTCAGGGAACTGTTGGACAAGGTTTAGGTAAGGCTCGTGATGTAAGTGAAGCGATTGCAAAAGCAATTGATGACGCCAAGAAAAATCTCGTGAAAGTTCCTGTTCATAAAGGAACCATTCCTCACCTTCAACTAGGTAAATTTGGTGCGGGCCGTGTATTGATAAAGCCAGCTTCTGATGGAACGGGTGTTATCGCGGGTGGTGCTATGCGTGCAGTATTAGAAAGCGCTGGTATTCATAATGTATTGGCTAAATCGATGGGTTCATCAAATCCACATAACGTTGTGAAGGCTACGATAAATGCATTGACATTATTGAGGAGCCCTCAGACTGTTGCCAAGAATCGTAAAGTAAGTGTTGATCTTGTCTTTGGCCATCATGTGCAGAAGGAAACAGAAGTAAGCGAATAATCACAACGAACATGTCTAAAGTTAGAATAACACAGGTCAAAAGTCATATCGACAGGCCACAGAAACAAAAAGATACACTCTACGCCTTGGGATTGGGGAAAATAAACCGGTCCAAAATCGTAGAAGCGAATGCTCAGGTCCAAGGGATGATAAATGCCGTGGCTCACCTGTTGACTGTAGAAAATATTAAAGAGTAAGTTTAATCGAAAGTATAATGGATCTCCATAAGCTAACACCGGCAGAAGGTTCGGTCAGAGGATATAAAAGAAAGGGAAGGGGCCAGGGCTCTGGCAGAGGTGGTACATCTACCAAAGGCCATAAAGGAGCGAAGTCCAGATCAGGTTATAAGCAGAAACGACATCATGAAGGTGGTCAGATGCCTCTTCAGATGCGAATTCCGAAAAAAGGATTTAAGAATCCGAACCGTGAAACCTTCGTTGCCCTCAACCTCGATCAGTTACAGTCCATGACTGATAAATTTGAAGTGAAAGAATGGACACTTGAAGCGCTCAGGGAACACAATTTTATTTCCGGGAACGATCGTGTGAAAGTTTTAGGACGCGGAGCACTCAAGGCCTCCGTAAACCTCACTGCACATGCAGCAAGTGAAACAGCCCGTAAAGCAGTTGAAGCCGTGGGTGGAAGTATTACAATTGTATAAGTTTATTTAGGCAAGCCGAATGAAGAATTTTATCACCACCCTTAAGCATATTTGGAAAATTAAAGATTTGCGAAATCGCATTCTTTTTACCCTTGCTATGCTTGGTGTTTATCGCCTGGGTTCCCGGATCGTGCTTCCCGGCGTAGTCCCTTCCGTGCTGGATAACTTTGCAAGTAACCGTAGCAGCAATGATTTGCTTGGTCTTATCAATGTATTCACTGGAGGAGCATTCAACAATGCAGCCATTTTTGCTTTGGGTATTATGCCCTATATCACAGCCTCAATTATTATTCAGTTATTAGGATTTGCAGTGCCTTATTTCCAGCGCCTTCAACAAAAAGAAGGTGAGTCCGGAAGAAAGAAAATAACCCAATTGACCAGGCTATTAACTGTCGCAATCACCCTGGTACAGGGAGGGGCATATCTCACCTATATCAAAAGTATTGGAGCCATCTCACCTAATATTCCGGTTTCAATTTTCTGGTTCTCAAGCATAATTATTCTTTCTACAGGAACGATTCTGGCTATGTGGTTGGGAGAACGGATTACCGATAAGGGGATTGGAAATGGTATCTCCATGATTATTATGGTCGGTATTATCGCAACACTTCCACAAGCTTTAATTTTTGAATTTCAGGCGCAATTAAACAAGGGCGGGTTATTAACTTTTGTTCTGGAGTTAGCCGCATTCTTTGTAGTCACAATGTTATGTATCCTGATTGTTCAGGGTGTTCGCCGTATTCCAATTCAATTTGCGAAAAGGATGGTTGGACGAGGTACTGCTAATATCCCTCAATCCGGAGCACGAGATTATATTCCTCTTAAAGTGAATGCTGCGGGTGTTATGCCAATCATTTTTGCGCAGGCTATTTTATTCCTTCCTATGACGATTGCCCAGTATTTTATGGGAAGCGCGGGTGGACAGAATCAGGCAGGAAGTTTTCTCAGGTCTTTGAATGACCCCTTCTCGATGACAACAGCAGCATTTTCTTTTTTGTTGGTTGTGATTTTTACGTATATATACACTGCTCTACTCGTCAATCCTCAGCAATACGCTGAATATTTGAAACGACAGAATGCATTTATTCCCGGTATTAAACCTGGAAAGGATACTGCCGATTTCATCGATACGATCACAACAAGAGTAACTCTTCCGGGAGCTATCTTTCTTGGATTGATCACAATACTTCCTGTTTTTGCTTACAACGCAGGCATTAATCAGGGCTTTGCCATTTTCTTTGGAGGAACTTCACTGCTAATCCTTGTTGGCGTAGTTCTGGATACACTGGCCCAAATTGAAAGTCATCTTCTTATGCGCAAGTATGATGGTCTCGTCAAATCAGGAAAATTGAAAGGACGAAGTGGAAGTGGAATGCAGATCGGAGCCAATATGTAATGGTAGAGCAGATGATTTTTAATTCCATTACGTATACCAGATTATTACCCATACAATGGTTGTCGGATCCAGATATCAACTTAAGACTGCGGAAGAAATTGAAATTATAAGGCACAATTGTCTCCTTGTAACGTCTACAATTGCTGAAGTAGCATCATATATTAAGCCCGGGGTTACCGGAATTGAATTAGATAAAATTGCCGAAACCTACATTCGTGATAACGGCGCAATTCCCGCATTCAAAGGATATCCGGGTAATGTCTTTGACTATCCAGGCACACTATGTATTTCATTTAATGAAGTAGTTGTTCATGGAATTCCGAACACAACCATCGTAAAAGATGGTGATGTAGTATCGATTGATTGTGGCGTCAAGAAAAATGGATTCTTCGGAGATGCTGCTTTCACATTTGCAGTTGGAGCCGTTAGAGATGAAGTCATGAATCTTTTGGTGACAACCAGAGAATGTCTTGATCTCGCAATTGAACAGGCTGTGTCAGGCAATCGACTGGGAGATATTGGTTACGCTGTACAAAACCACGCCGAGACGAGTAATGGGTATGGTGTGATCAGAGAAATGGTTGGGCATGGAATAGGAAAGAATTTGCATGAGCCGCCGGAAGTGCCAAATTATGGTAAAAGAGGAAAGGGGGCCATTTTACAGGAAGGATTGGTCATAGCAATAGAACCTATGATAAATCTTGGCTCACGGGAAGTAGTGATGAAAAAGGATGGATGGACTCTTATTGCAAGAGATTTGAAACCCTCTGCACACTACGAACATACATTAGTTATACAAAAAGTGAAAGCAGATGTGCTTTCAGACCACAAGCCGATCGATAGCGCTATAAAAAATAACGCCAATTTGTCCGAAGTGTGGAGAAAAAAGTAGATATTTGCACTCCAAAATCAAAAAATGGCGAAACAACAGGTCATCAAACAAGATGGAATCATTGAGGAAGCCCTGTCAAATGCCATGTTCAGAGTACGGTTGGAGAATGATCACATGCTCATTGCCACCATATCAGGAAAGATGCGGATGAATTATATAAGGATTCTACCCGGGGATAAAGTTTCTGTGGAAATGTCTCCCTATGATTTATCACGGGGTAGAATTACGTACAGGTATAAATAATAACAGGTGTAATGCCTGTCAAAAGAAAAGATTATGAAAGTAAGAGCTTCAATTAAAAAAAGGTCAGTCGACTGTAAGATTGTCAAACGGAAGGGGAGACTCTATATTATCAACAAAAAGAATCCAAAATTTAAACAGCGTCAAGGCTGATAAAATAGGTCTAACCATATGGCAAGGATAGCAGGTATAGATATTCCAAGAAATAAGAGAGGCATTATAAGTCTCCAGTACATCTTTGGCATCGGAGCAAGCCGGGCTAAAACCATTCTACACCAGGCCTCTATTGAAGAGGATGTAAAGGTGCAGGATTGGTCAGATGACAACGTGATGAATATATCACGCATTATCCAGGAAACCTATAAAGTCGAGGGAGAGCTTCGTTCTGAAGTTCAACATCACATAAAGCGACTTATGGATATCGCATGTTATAGAGGACTTCGTCACCGTAAAGGTCTCCCAGTCCGTGGTCAACGTACGAAAACCAATGCCCGTACCCGTAAAGGGAAACGTAAGACAGTGGCAAACAAGAAGAAAGCAACCAAATAATCAGATAGTTCATTTCATATTATGGCTAAAACAGTTAAAAAAGTAGCTAAAAAGAGGAAAGTAAAAGTAGAAACGGATGGGAAAGCGTTCATCCAGGCTACGTTTAATAACATTATTGTCACGGTTACCAATCGTGCAGGCCATGTGATCTCTTGGGCTTCTGCAGGTAAAGCAGGATTTAAAGGTTCTAAAAAGAATACGCCATATGCTGCTCAGGTTGCTGCATCCAGTGCTGCTCAGGAAGCGTATGATGCAGGCATGAGATCAGCTGAGGTTTTTGTAAAAGGACCAGGTTCAGGCCGCGAAGCAGCTATCCGCGCAATCGATGCAGTTGGACTTAGAGTTTCCAGAATTCAGGATTTAACTCCTGTTCCGCACAATGGCTGTCGTCCTCCAAAAAGAAGAAGAGTCTGATTTTTACTGGTGAATACCACAATAGTTTTCATTCGATTTAGTATCAAATTTTATGGCAAGATATACCGGACCTACTACTAAAAAAGCCAGAGCCCTAGGAGAGATGATCTTTGGCTTTGACAAAAGTTTTGAGCGTAAAAAATATCGCCCGGGTCAACATGGCAACTCTAAGCGTCGTCGTCAGAAATCAGAATACGCGCTTCAATTATTAGAAAAGCAAAAGGCAAAATATACCTACGGTGTTCTCGAGCGCCAGTTTAGAAACATATTTGAAAAGGCCAGCTCAAAAAGTGGTGTTACAGGTACAGTTCTACTTCAATTATTAGAATCTCGTCTTGACAATACCATCTTCCGTCTTGGAGTTGGGAAAACCAGAAGAGCTGCACGCCAGCTTGTTTCGCACAAGCATGTTCTTGTCAACGGCGATCTGGCTTATGTTCCATCTCAACAGTTGAAACCAGGAGATGTAGTCTCTGTCAGAACAAAATCCCAGCACATTGACATCATTGTAGATAATGTGGCTGCTAAAACAGATATCCGGAAATTTCCATGGTTAGAGTGGAACCCTGATCGTATGGAAGGCAAATTTCTAGCTTACCCTGAGCGTGATGATATCCCTGAAAAAATAAATGAGCAGTTGATCGTGGAATTATATTCCAAGTAATCGACAAGTCATGGAGAACCGGTCCATTAAACGGTTGCAATTAAAATAGTTATTAACCAGATCATTAGAAAACGTCTTTATGAGCATACTGAATTTTCAAAAGCCGGATAAAATATTACTCCAGAAAGCAACCGACTTTCATGGACAATTTGAATTCAGACCATTGGAGCCTGGGTTTGGTCAAACGATTGGAAATTCACTTCGTCGTGTACTTCTTTCTTCACTTGAAGGATATGCTATTTCTGCAATTCGAATTGCGGGCGTGGACCATGAATTTTCAAGCATACCAGGCGTAGTTGAAGATGTTGTCGACATCATACTAAACATTAAGCAGATTCGGTTGAAAACTGCATTGAAAGGAGACAAAGCAACAGAACATCAGATATATATCACGATTAGTGGACAGGAAGAATTCAGAGCTAAAGACATCGAAACAAAAACGAATGTGTTTAAAGTTATGAATCCTGAGTTGTTGATTTGCCGGATGGAACCGTCAGTCAATCTTGAACTGGAGATGACCATAACGAAAGGAAGAGGTTATGTTCCCGCTGAAGAAAATATGCCTGAGAATGCACCAATAGGTGTGATTCCGGTAGATGCGATTTATACTCCGATCAAGAAAGTTGCTTACCAGGTTTCAAATACAAGGGTAGGTCAAAGAACGGATTATGAGAAACTCAGTATTGAAGTAGAAACGGATGGTACTATACATCCGGAAGAAGCTATCAAAGAGGCAAGTCGTATCATGATTCAACATCTTATGTTGATCACAGACGAGCACATCACATTTGATGATAAAGTTGGAAAGGAAGATGGTATTGTGAATGAGCATATTTTAAGCATGCGTAAGCTGCTTAAGACTTCTCTGGAGGATCTTGATCTTTCCGTTCGAGCATATAATTGTTTGAAAGCTGCTAAGATCAATTCTCTTTCTGAATTGGTTCGTTTTGATACTCACGAGCTTTTAAAGTTTAGAAATTTTGGAAAAAAATCTCTGGTGGAAATAGAGGAACTCCTTCAGATAAAGGGATTAACCTTTGGAATGGACCTGTCGAAATACAAGCTTGACGAAGATTAGCCTTCATAAAAAACAATTGCAGTAACCTCCTCAGGTTTTTTACAACCGGGTGCTGCGGAGTCAATCAATTTTTAACCAAATCAGATCATGAGACACGGTAAAACATTTAACCACCTCGGTCGTAAAGCTGGTCACCGCGCAGCTTTACTGATGAATCTTAGCATTGCTTTGATTACCCACAAGCGAATTTTTACAACCGTTGCTAAAGCAAAAGCGTTGAAAAAACACATTGAACCTTTGATCACAAAATCAAAGGAGAATTCCACTCATAATCGTCGTGTAGTGTTTTCATATCTGAGTAGTAAAGAAGCCGTAACGGAATTATTCTCTACTGTCGCTGGTAAAATTGCAAACCGCCCCGGTGGTTACACGCGTGTCATCCGTACCAAATTCCGTAAAGGAGATGGTGCTGAAATGGCAATGATTGAGTTAGTTGACTTCAATGAAATCTACTCTAAAGTCAAAGGTCGCAGAAGTGATGCGGCCGCAGACAAAGGAAAAACACGTCGTACTCGTAGAGGAAAAGTTAAACCTGTTTCAGCTGTTGCACCCGTTGCAGCTGCTGCCACTACAACTGCTATTGCAGCTATTGAAGAAGAATAACCAGTGTACGTCTAAGAAATTCTTAAAAAGGGTTGCGATATCATTGCAACCCTTTTTTTGTAATATTTGCCAGATTGAACCAATTATATTTTTTAATATATATTTTTGCCCACGCATCTAAGAATGATCCCAATGCTCGCAAATCAAGGTTCTGAAAAAGCAATTCTCCTGTTAGAAGACGGTACGTACTTCGAAGGTAAAGCCGCAGGAAAGCCTGGTACTGCTACCGGTGAGATATGTTTTAATACCGGCATGACGGGATATCAGGAAATTTTTACAGACCCTTCCTATTTCGGTCAGATTTTAGTCACAACTCACGTTCATATTGGTAATTATGGAATTAAATCTGAAGAGATAGAGAGTAATCATATGCAAATCAATGCTTTGGTTTGTAAAAGCTTTATAGATGAATTTAGCCGTCCGATGGCCGATCAATCGATTCAGGCATATTTTGAAGATCAGGATCGTCTTGTGATTTATGGATTAGATACTCGGTCAATAGTGAGGCATATTCGCAGCAGAGGAGCAATGAATGCAATTATATCCAATGTTGATACGGATCTTGAATCTCTTGCAAAAAAGCTTTCTGCCGTCCCTTCAATGGATGGGCTGGAATTAGCTTCGTTAGTTTCCACAAAGCTTGCATATGAAGTCGGAGATCCTTCTTCCAATTTTCGGATTTCCGCTTTGGATTTTGGAATTAAGTCTAATATCCTAAGGTGTTTCGTGGAGAGGGGCTGCCATGTTAAAGTATTTCCGGCAAAGTCCACTTTTGAGGAATTACTTTCATTTTCACCACATGGTGTTTTTCTTTCGAATGGCCCGGGTGATCCTGCTACGATGGGTTATGCTGTTGAGACCATTGTAAAAGTGGTCAATGCAGAAATTCCACTTTTTGGAATCTGCCTTGGTCATCAACTCTTAGCCCTGTCACAAGGAATATCCACTTATAAAATGCATCACGGACACCGGGGGATAAACCATCCCGTCTTGAACTTGCTGACAGGCCGGTGCGAGATTACAAGTCAGAACCATGGATTTGGGGTCTCACCTGACGAAATAGCTAAGCACCTGGACAAAGTTGAAGTCACCCATGTCAACTTGAATGACCAGACAATTGAAGGGCTTAAAGTAAAAAACAAGCCTGCCTTTTCTGTCCAATATCACCCTGAATCATCCCCAGGTCCTCATGACTCCAGATATCTTTTTGATCTTTATCTATCCGGGATCAGGGAACATCATAAAGCCTTATCCTTACAACTTAATTAATTAGTGTTATGAGTGTTATTGTAGATCTCGTTGCCCGGGAAATTTTGGATAGCAGAGGCAATCCAACGGTTGAAGTGGAAGTAATTACTGAAAATGGAGTGAAGGGCAGGGCTTCTGTGCCTTCAGGTGCCTCGACCGGCAAGCATGAAGCTGTTGAACTCCGGGATGGTGACCCAACTCGTTATATGGGAAAAGGTGTTTTGGATGCATGTAAAAATGTAGAGGAACGAATTGCCGAACAGATCATCGGTATGGATGTCTCGGAGCAACTCGAAATTGATCAGGCGATGATCGATCTGGATACAAACTTAAATAAATCGAGTATAGGTGCTAATGCAATGCTAGGGGTCAGCCTGGCCGTTGCCAAGGCTGCTGCGTTAGAACACAATCAACCACTATTTAGATATTTGGGAGGCGTGGGTGCGCATGTACTGCCAGTTCCGATGATGAATATTCTGAATGGAGGATCCCATGCAG
>JAYUXX010000087.1:0-2092 GCA_043752765.1 Saprospiraceae bacterium
CAAGCATGCAGTGTTCTGTAAATTAGTCCATCTCCCACCCAATAATTCCCACCTTATTGCTCAAGAATAAAAAATGATAATCCGACTGTGCATGCGACTACAGTGATCACATTGTAGTTCTGCATTTTTGTTTTAAGTAAACGTGGTTCCAGTAGTAAAACTATCGCTGGTGAGATATACTGAAGGAAGATTACATTTGCAGCGGTAGTAAACTTTGTGGCCATCACAAAACAAATCAACAGTGGGGCATAACATAGACTGCTGACGATTGCCTTTCGATCAAACTTTAAGGCTTCACTTCTGAATACCAAGAGAAAAAATAATCCTGCATAAAGACTCCGATAGAAAAGAAGGGTGAAAGGATCTAATGTGATAAGCTTTACCAGTAGTCCTTCCGTACTCCAGACGATGGCTGCAAACACAGTCATGATCACGCCTTTGAAATGTTCGTTCATAGAACCAAGGCAAATTCAAAAAAGCAATAAAAACAGGACAGGTAAATTAAATAAATGGATCTGACCATTTGACCTCACTTTTCATTTGATGATCGGAAAGGGTTTTCAGAAATAGAATCAATGCATCTTTTTCACCTGGCGAAAAATCAAACTTTTTTGCAAGTCCATTTTCTTTCAGTGTTCTATGAAGGTTAGCATGGTTCTGAATATTCTTACTGTAAAATTCAATTACATCTTCAATCGAAGAAAACCGTCCGTCGTGCATATAAGATGACGTAAGTTCTATATTACGAAGACTGGGTATCTTGAATATGGCGAGCGCTTCAGGCGATATACTAAATTCACCTTCACCTTTATCAGTCTATACAAGGTCAAGGCCATTATTAGCACTTCGAAAGGACTCGGCGAAGTTTCCTATTCTTTCCAGGCCCTGAGCGTGACAATTTACACAATTGGTTATAAATATATTTTTGCCCAAATTTTCCTGTGCACTGTAACCTAGCCAATTCGATGATGGATTAGAACTAATAGAGGCCACATCAAATTTGCTGGAAGTTGAAGTGATCGACTTCATAAAACTTTCCAGAGCGGTAAGGATTTTATGTTTAGTTAGGTTTTCATTTCCAAAAGCTTTTAGGGAAAGTATTTTGTAATATTCAAGGTCCTTGATTTTTAAGGTGACCTCATCCATGTTCATCCCCATTTCATTAGGATTACCAATGGTCTGGATCATTTGATCATGCAAATTATCTACTCGCCCATCCCAAAAAAGTGTGGTCGAAGGATCATCACTATACTCACCAAAATCTCTGAAAACACCCAAGGCAAGCGAACTACGCATGGTACTCCTGTTTTGTATTCCTTTATTTAACGGTACATCATCAGCGAATGCAAGATGCTGCTGATGACATGAGCCACACGAAACTCTATTATCACTAGACAAATTGACATCGTAAAAAAGGACCCTGCCTAAAGTGGCGATTGCATTCCTTGATGGATCTTCAAAAAATTGGGACTGGTATGAATAAGGTATTGAGGGTAAAAATCAGATTGGAAGTCAACACCTGATATTCTTCAGAGGTATAATATTCGAAATGAGAGGTGACCTTATCATTTTCCGCATGATTGAAGAAAGAACACCAAAATAATAAGTACTAAAGGGATCAGAATGCGGGCTTTCATAGAAGGAGAATTTTACCTATAAGGAAGATAATAATTCAGCCTCGAATGATGAAATAAATCTCACTTTACGAATACTACGAAATTCTATAAGTATGGATCAGACCATTTCGGATCAACGTTAAGGGCACCTCTATAACCAACTGATCAAAAAAGAACCTTGTTGAATATCAACACATTATGAATTTATTTAATACAAATTAAGGGGTTATTCGAGGTTCCCTTAAGTTTAGTATCTGTAAGTGTTTTAAGGAAACTGACCAGAGCAACTTTATCATCAGACGTCAGATTTAATCTCTTCGCAGAACCATCCTCATCCTTTAATAGAGGATGTAAATTTGGATGAGCTTCAATTCCTTCACTGTAGAAATCGACAACTTCTTCCAGGGTCCGGATACTCCCATCATGCATATAAGGAGCTGTCAATTCGACGTTTCTAAGACTTGGAATTTTAAAAA
>JAYUXX010000088.1:0-2091 GCA_043752765.1 Saprospiraceae bacterium
ATTCAGAATAATATTGTGATTACCAATAACCATGTAATCGCGACAGAGGATACTGCAGCAGATTCTACAATACAGTTTAATTTTCAGCGTAATGCTTCGGGGCTGGATTTACCCATGACTGAGTTCAAATTGGATCCGGGTCAGGGATTTGCTACGAGTGTAAAAGAAAAACATGATTGGACAGCCATTAAAATCAAAGGCGATGCGAACAAAAAATGGGGCTTTCTAAATCTTGCACAGAATTCAATTGAAAAGAATCAGCGCGTTTCCATCATTCAGCATCCAAACGGATTGCATAAGCAGATTGCAATCCATCATAATTATGTTAGGTATGTGGATGAAAATATCATTCAGTATTTAACAGACACATTGCCGGGCTCTTCAGGTTCCCCAGTTTTTGATGACAACTGGAACCTGATTGCACTCCACCATTCCGGAGGAAATATCCGTGAACCTGGTACAAAGAGAATAGCTTTCCGAAATGAAGGGATCCATATCAATAAAGTCATCGAGGGCCTGAAAGAGAATGGACTCATTGATTAAACGAAGAAGGAATAATTAATCAAGCTTTAATACCTAATTGATATTATGTGGAACAAATCTTTAACTGAACTTCAATTTCGCCTGGCCGATCTTTTTCCCCTCAAAGAAGATATCATTCATTTGTCCGGAAAAGCAGGACTTTCGATTGCAGCCTTGACGGTTTCCGATAAAGGAATCATCTTTTGGTATAATGTATTGAATGAAGCATGCCTGCAGGGAAAACTAGATGATATACTGGAAGAGGCACGCCGCATGTTTCCCGAGGATGAAAAGTTAGCATCGTTTAAAGACTTGTTGATCGATAATACACAGGAAGCAAATATCCAGGTGTTGAAAAATTTGTGTGCAGATATTATCCGCGAGGGACAGTTTAGGGAGGCTCTTCCGCTCCTGGAAGAGATTGTTGCTCGTTCGACTTCAGGATCGAAGCTCGAAGAAAACCTGGTTGTCCGCTATGCAACGATCCATCGGCATCAGCAAGATGTAGACCAATTCTCCGGTAATAAGAAGACGCGATCATTAAGATTGCTTGAAATCTCTAAGTCTGAAATGATTTCTCTCTTGCAAGCCTTATAAGTTATTTAGCTTTGGCAGATGATTAAAGCGCAATGGAGAAAACTGGTAATGGCCAATTATGCAATTGACTCTCAAATACTCGAAAAGTATTTGCCTGTCAGAACTCAATATGATCTCTTTCATGGTGAAGTCTATGTAAGTCTTGTAGGATTTATGTTCATGGAGACTTCCATTCTTGGAATTAAATTTCCGTTTCATACGAATTTTGAAGAAGTTAATCTTCGGTTTTATGTAAAGAGACCACACAATGAAGGATGGAAACGAGGCGTAGTATTTATCTCGGAAATTGTTCCTCTTCCCACTGTAACTTTTATAGCTAATAATTTCTACGGCGAACATTATCGAACCATGCCCATGAAGCATAAGATGTCCACGGTGAATGATGAATTTACAGTGGAATATTATTGGAAAAAGAAAAATTGGAATTCACTTAAAATTATAACCGGCACTTCCACTCACGATATGATTGCAGATAGTGAAGAAGATTTTTTTACACAACAATACTGGGGGTACAATCGGGTAAGTGAAAATTCTACATTAGAATATGAGGTTCTTCATCCTTCCTGGAAATTTTACGATACGAAGGGATATACGATCGATGTTGACTTTGCGAATATTTATGGAGACAAATTTTCATTTTTGCAAAATCAAAAACCAAAATCAATTTTTCTGGCAGAAGGATCCACAATCTCCCTCAAAAAAGGAACCCGATTAAGTGCATCAAATGAAAATAAATAGTGCGTTTAAAAAATTTTAAGTTCAAATAAATTGAATTCCTAATTTCATAAATTACCTTTAATCCTTTCTAATTTCTAATTTCTAATTTCTAATTTCTAGCTTCTAATTTCTTGTTTCTAGTTTCTATTCCGCATTCATTCACAAATGGCGGGACCATCGTCGTACGATGGATTTCTAATTTTTAATTTCTAATTTTCCGCATGTCCATTTATGACCTGGCTACACTTGCTGATC
>JAYUXX010000089.1:0-12241 GCA_043752765.1 Saprospiraceae bacterium
ATCCATCGCATCATTCCAAACTTGTGAACGATCCATTCTACTAGAGAAACCAATGTTGTAGAGGTGTAATTTATAATAGCCTCTTCTAATAGTTGAAATTTTTCTTCCATCCATGGCCGGTCATGCAATTCAAGTTTGTCAAGCTTTGCCGAGTTCCCCATCCACATGAGGAGTGTTGATTTATCATCTCTCTCTTTATCGGTGTATGCAATAATCAGTCGCTGCAAATCAGTCGTGCGGGGTTCCAAATATCTCAGATGAAGGATTCTGTAAAGTAATCCATCGTCATTGTTAGCACCTTCTGAAAGCAATTGTATACAGGAAAGTATATCCAGTATGTGGCGAATCAAAGGATGACTTAAAGCGTCTGCAGATCGTGGTGTTTGAAATGGAATAGAAACTCCTTTAAGCGCCTGGGCAAGATCCTTTCCTAATTCGTGTTTGGTGTACAGTACAGCTATCGATTCTTTGGGGTTGTTCTCATGCCAGCTTTTTAATTGCTGAAAGATGTGTGCGTTTTCAAATGATTGGGATGGATGCGAATGAATACAAACCTCCTGGTTATGCTCTGCAAATATTCCTGAGGCCCGTAATTTTTTTGGCTCTCCAAATATTTTTTGGACAAGGCTGTCCGCAACTGAATTCATTACCTGGCGCGAAGCATTCAGGATTTTCTGTGAGCTTCGATAATTTTCTTCGAGTAAAACAATCTCCGGATCATATTTCTCTCTGAATTCAATCAGGTTTTGAATATTAGCTCCCTGAAAACGATAGATTGCCTGATCATCATCGCCAACTACAAAGACGTTTGGGCGATCCACAAATTCATGATCAATAAGTTTTTGAAGGATGGCAATCTGGATTCCATTTGTATCCTGGAATTCGTCGACAAGAAAATAAAGGAATCGTTCCTGGTAATTGGCTAACAAATCAGGATCTTTGGAGAATGCATCATTGACCCACAGAAGCATATCATCGTAATCATATTTTCCTTCTGCAGCCAGTAAATTATTATAGGCGTCATATTCTTTTACTGCTACACTCAAAGGAGTCATTCGGGCAGTTATTTCCTTTTTAAATTTTCCCGAATTGAAATCGCCTTTTTGATTTTCACCAGACTTCTTCTTGTACACAAACTCATCACTCGTGGCCATTCGAGCGGTGTATTCATCGATCCTTTCAAGCATGTAATCCGATGACCAATTTTCTTTTTTCATGGTGGAAAAAAGACTTAACAGCCGATCCCAGCTTGAATATGTCTGCCCTTTAAATTTCTTCAGTGGATGATCATCACCAAATGTGTCGATGAGTTTTTGGATCAAACGGAATTTATCAATTTCTGAAATCGGCTCCAGTTCGCGTGCTTGTTGGAATATGGAAGGATTTTCCTGAATGACCAGGTTGCAGAAGCTGTGAAATGTATTTACCTGGATACTGTAAGCATCCGGGCCGATATAGTCGATAAGCCGATGACGCATTTCCGAAGCTGCGGCATCTGTATATGTAAGACAAAGGATGTCTCCAGCCTGTGTTGGAGTATTCAGTAAAATATACCCAATACGCAGGCTTAGGATTTCGGTTTTACCTGTGCCCGGACCGGCGATTACCATGACCGGGCCCTCAGTGGATTCGACGGCTAAGCGTTGTTGGGGATTGAGTTTGTTGAGTTTTTCTTCGAAGGTCATAGAGAGGGAAATGGGAGGTTATTAGGGAACATAATGCGATCTCGAATATAGCAGACTTTACTGGTGGCACGACTAGTGGTGCCACCAGTAGTGGTGCCACCAGTAGTGGTGCCACCAGTAGTGGTGCCACCAGTAGTGGTGCCACCACTAGTCGTGCCACCACTAGTCGTGCCACGAGGCCTAGGGCCTTTGATAATCAAAGGCTTATAGCATGTTTTAACATTTGATTTGGGTGCATTCGGGTTAGGTCTTTATTATCGGTTGCCCGTCATTCCCAGAAGTCCTGAGACCATCCTGATAGCTCAACCCCATCAATGTCAGCATCAAAAAAAGCAGCGTACCAAAAATGGTATCCAACGGATGTTCGATCAACATAGAAAGCAATTGGAGTATATACAAAGTAGGCATCAATGGCGGACGCCAAAATAAAGGAAGAGTCATCGGATAAATAATAATGAAACTAAACACCAGCAAACCAAATAAACCCAGTATGGTAAAAACATTGATCCATTGATTTTCAGGACGCATCCAGATGTCCTGCTTGAATTCCGTTTGATAATATTCGTCAACTTCAGACCTGAACTTCCCTGTTCCCGTACCAAAGAATGGATGACGGTTACCAACTGAAAGTCCCGCACGCCAGGATTTCCATCGTTCTGAATCAGAATAATTCTCTCCTTCCCCTGCCTGGTGTTTCTTCAGATCATACAATGTATAATCCACCTTTAATTTGAATCCAGGTAACATCTTGTACGCCATAATAGGGGCGATACATACGATAGCGACCAATCCAAGTTGCTTCCACCGACTTATTTTATGAATGTAGAATATCACTAAAATGAAAATACCTGCGTACGCTAATGCCAGTCCGGATCGAACTGAAAGCACATGCAGGAAATAAAATAAATATGCCGCAGCGATACCATATGCCCACCTCTCCCAATTGAATCTGATCTTCCAGTTCTCAATCGCAAAGGCAATACAGATAACCATACTCATCGCAATGACAACACTATATCTCAAATGTGCTATAGGTGTAGGAAGCGAACCCCCGAAACCAAGACTCCTGCTGAAGAGATCATATTGGCTGTAATAAGCAACCTGTACCCAAATAGAACTCCATACGGCCGTGACAATCATGCATCCGGCAATCAACATGTACTCCTTCCTGGTGATAGGCAATAGAAATGCAAAAGCCAAGGGCAAAATCAGGAAATACAATTTGACATGCGTCATTTTCCACCACTCACTTACGTCTCCGGAATAAACAATGCTAAGCAGGTAAATCAGAAAATACAATGCAAAAACCCAGATAAAGGGTTTGATTTTGATAGTCCTGACCAATGCAGAAGGAGTCAGCATCCACCTTATCCTGAAAGGGTTGATTTGAATATCCAGCACGGCTATGATAGCCAGAAATCCGGCACTGATGGAAACCAACGCTCGCGACCAAACCATGGCCATGGCCATAATCATCAAAAAAATAACGGCGATCGGGTGACGTAAGGACATGGCTGCCAAATTAGCCATAAGTTTCAGATGCTTACTTTTGCAAATTCTCAATTGCAAAGCAATGAATCGGGAACCTAATGAATAGTTGCTTTGACTTAGTGAGCGTTTAAGTTTTTTAGAATTAATTCAAGTATGGACCCTTTACAACAGTTACAGGAAATTATCCAGGAGATCGAATCGTCACAGATCACCAATGCTACAGGCTTGGAAACATTTCGGATCCGATTTCTGGGAACCAAAAATATCCTGAAGCCATTATCTGCATCTATTCGGGAGGTTCCAAACGATCGTAAAAAAGAGTTTGGACAATTGATCAATGAGGCTAAACAAAAAGCCGAAGATGTATTTCAACGCGTTCAGAATGATTTAGGATCAGGTAAATCTACATCTGCTATTCTGGTGCCTGACCTTACATTGCCAGAAGTTCCGCTTCATTTAGGGAGCCGCCATCCTGTAAGTATCATCATGGAAGAAATCATCGATGTGTTTTCTCAAATGGGATTTGAAGTAGCTGAAGAGCGCGAGATTGAAGATGACTGGCACAACTTTACAGCGATGAATACGCCACCTGATCACCCGGCCAGAGACATGCAGGATACGTATTATGTTGCATCACCTCCGGGATATTTACTTCGCACGCATACATCATCTGTGCAGGCACGCGTGATGACAACTCGTAAGCCACCTATTCGAATCATTGCTCCCGGTCGTGTCTATCGAAATGAAACTGTGTCAGCCAGATCGCATTGCCAGTTTCACCAGGTAGAGGTTCTCTATATTGATGAGGGGGTTTCCTTCGCCGACATGAAACAGACCCTGCATCAATTTGCGCAGGCGATGTATGGCAAAGATGCAGTCACAAGACTCCGCCCTTCTTATTTTCCTTTTACCGAGCCAAGCGCAGAGATGGATGTATATTATGGATTAGCGGATGAACATGCACGCCGAATTACAAAAGGAACGGGATGGTTGGAAATTTTAGGTTGCGGAATGGTAGATCCGGCCGTATTGGAAACTTGTGGTATTGATTCTGAAAGGTATTCCGGATTTGCGTGCGGAATGGGAATTGAGAGACAGGCTATGATAAAATACAGGATTAATGATATTCGATTGTTGTTTGAGAATGATGTTCGTTTTCTTAAACAATTTGCTTCAGTGATGGGGTGATTTTGTGATGGAGTGATCAGGTGAACGGGAATTGTTAGTTCTGTGGTCGAGTTCTCTGAAATCTGGAATCAGTTTCATTATAGGATTTGAATGCGGGAAGAAATAAAAACTGAATAAACATTATAACAGGCACATTAAGAGATTATACATGGATGTAAGTATTCCGAAAGGAACCAGAGATTTTTTACCACTGGAAGTAGCCAGGCGTAAGTGGATGTTTGGCATTATCGAAGAGATCTTCAAACTATATGCGTATGTTCCGATCGAAACTCCTGTGTTGGAAAATTTGAGTACGCTCACAGGTAAGTATGGTGAAGAAGGAGACCGGTTGCTTTTCAAAATACTCAACAACGGTGATTATCTCACTAAAGCGGATGACGGTGCATATCAAAATAAGGACAGCAATAAATTCACGACCTCCATTGCCAAGCGCGGTCTGCGGTACGATCTGACAGTTCCATTTGCGAGATATGTAGTGATGCATCGTAATGATATTACCCTGCCATTCAAAAGATACCAGATACAACCTGTATGGCGCGCCGACCGCCCGCAAAAAGGTCGCTATCAGGAATTCTATCAATGTGACGTGGATGTAGTGGGGAGTGCTTCCCTGACATATGAGGCTGAGTTAGTTCAGATCTATGATGATGTTTTTGCAGCTCTCGGTATTCCCGTAGTGATCCGGATCAATCACAGGCAATTACTCTCCGGCATTGCACAGTTTGCAGGAATAGCAGAAAAATGGATCGACATGACGATGGCGATCGACAAGCTGGATAAGATCGGAGAGGGTGGTGTGAGGAAAGAAATGACTGAAAGAGGAATATTGTCCGGAGCGCAGGATAAAATCTTTTCTGTGCTCGAACAAAAGGAATTATCATCTTTAAAAAATTATTTTCCTGCAGAAAGTGAAGCTTTCAAAAGTGTAGGTGAACTTGAAAAGGTGTTGCAATTCCTTGAAGGACTGCCCATAAAAAATAGTATAAAGTTTGACGTGACCCTTGCAAGAGGATTGGGATACTATACAGGTTGCATTTTCGAAGTCACTGCACTTGATGCGGATATGGGAAGCCTGGGTGGTGGTGGACGCTATGATAATCTCACCGGCGTGTTTGGTTGGCCTGATGTACCCGGAGTTGGAATTTCATTTGGAGCTGAACGTATGTATGATGTACTTGAAGCGAAAGGATTGTTTCCCTCCCACGTGCATACCGGACCAAAAATTATTTTAGCTGCTTATGATGAACCATCTCAACAACAAGCATTTCGGTATGTCACACAATTAAGAAAAGCTGGCATTCCTGCAGATCTTTACCCTGAGCCTGGCAAATTGAAAAAGCAAATTAAATATGCATCAGATACAGGCTGCGCGTATATCGGGATTATTGGAGAATCCGAAATGTCCAATTCTACTATCGCTTTGAAAAATTTAAGCAGCGGTGAGCAAATGGAATTCTCGATCTCACAGGTGATTGAACGTTTGAATAATATAGAGCTTTAAAAATCTATCTCCCCGGCCACATTACCCAACGATTCCATTGAACCCCGTGATCATCATAAACGGTGATCAAATAAACTCCCGGCACGAATCCTTGCATCGAGAATTCTCCAGCTGTATAAATATCAAATTGATGCATAGTGCGGCCTTCGACATTTAACAATTTCATTTTCCCCTCGATTCCTTCCGGCCATGAAATCATATCACTAAGTATAATTATTCCCGGGTTAACCTTTTCTGAATCTGCCTCATCTTCATTTTCGTCCTCAATCGAAAGAATACCTGTTGCTTCATAAGCTCCTATATCGTGTTCACTTCCTTGAGGTCGGGAAATACTTTCAATATCTTCATCGACCCCCGCAGCCCCCGCAGCATTTCCTGAATCCACTGCCTGCGCATCATCCAGCAAATGATAATCTGAACCGGGCGAAACAAAGATTTCACTCATAGGGGCTGCTAACATGCTGTTTGCATCATAGCCATACCCTTGCCATGTCGTCAGGTTCACATTACTTCCATCTCCCATCTTACTCAGACGGTCTACTAAAATATTATAGTTCGAATTAAAGCCAGGCACAGCATCTGGCTCCAAATCAATACTCCCTCTAAAAGTGTGTTGGTTGATGAGAATATTATTAAACACCTGAGCGCCTGATGAACCATTCACAGCCAGGATACACCATCTTCCATTCGAGGCATTGATAATCGTGTTATGTACCACCGTTGCATTGATAGAGGGAGCCGTTCCATCCTGACGGAAAAGTGCAATTCCCGTCGCATGATTTTCATACAACAAATTATTATAGATGAAAGCGCTTTGTACACCATCAAGGTTAATAGCTGCACCACCGGCGGCCCCATTTTCATAGAGAACATTTCCATAGATCTCCGGATCTGTACTTATACCGTCCCCGCCTTGCGTTCCATCAGCATTTATCTGGATCCCCCCTCGATTATTGTGATGACAGATATTATATCGAATGATCGATCGGTCACTGCTATTAGATACATAGATGCCGTGCTCGTCGATTGATTCCAGGCATTCATTAAACTCCAGAAGAAGATCATCCGTGAATCCAGTGAAAATACCTCGCTCAAAATTATTTTCACAATAGGTATTCCGGACAATGCAGTTGTGTGCAGTAACTAAACGTATTCCATTGCGTGGTTGGTTGATGACCCGGACTCCATTGATCTCCACATAATTTGCGCCCTCTACATTTATCCCATCTGTTGTACTGCAAGGCTGATTAATTACTGCACTATATCCCGCTGCAATGAAAACGATCGGATTTGTAGCAGTGCCTGTTTCGCCCAGGTTAAAACCAACATAGGTGCCATCAGCAATCCATACTGTATCTCCTGCAGTGATCTGATTAGCTGCATGCTGAAGCGTGAGCCATGCCTGCGCCCACGAATTTCCTGAGTTGCCATTATTACCGGAATTCGAAACGTATTTAGTAGCCGCTGAAATCCATGAGAAAGCAGTGGTCACAAACAGTAATACAATAAGCGGGCGGATAAAAAAGGAAAAAGGCTTCATAAGCTTCCGATTTAGAAAGTTCTATTCGGAGTGAGTGCAGGTGCAATAGTAAGCATTGTTTGCAACTTGTTAATTGAGTTCAATGAAACAGGATTGAACATACTTAAACTAACACGGGGACATGCAACCGAATGATGTAAATTATTATCAATGAAATAGGAAATAAATTGATAAGCAAAACGGAATAATGATGATTGTAAAAAGGTCGCGACCACTTCCAATACGTCAGAGATAGTTGACGACTATATCTCCGCATTCATATGGTGTAGAATTATTGATTAGATGTTAACTGTTAAAATTTCTGTAGCTGTTTGGAAATCGGAGGACGGTATATGACAAAAAAAATCAGCGCTTTGCGGCGCTGATCTTCTTGATACGAATTTGGATATTGATAGTAAGAAATATCCGTTTGTAATTCAAAGATAGGGTAGAGTTTTTTTATTTACACCACTTTTGAGAAAAAAATTCATTTTATAAAAAATTTATCTCCAACTGAAATCAAACCTCCCTCGATCACTTTAGCAACCCATCCCGCTTTTTTTTCGAATGCCTGTATAGCACCTTTTCCAAAGTTTTCATCCATCCTAAAACATGGTGTACAGTATCCGGTGATCTCTAAAAGAACATCATTTCCAAATCCAACTATTTTTCCTTTAAGGTTTTCGTCAGGCAACGAATTTACCATGATGTTTCGACGTGAAGCAAGATGCGCATCGCCCTGAAACCCAACAACAGCAGCTACTTCATTCAGTGCATCTGCAGCAATCAAGGATACCTGTCGCTTACCATCTTCCTTTGCATAGTGGTCTCCAATAATTCCTGTCATCGAAATTTTAACGCTTTCGACACGACGCGGAATTTCTTTTCTCTCAGGCCGAATTATGATCGATGTGATTGAAAACATACTTACAAAATTCTATTAAAATTCAAGACTATATCCATTCGCTGCGATCATATGATCAGCAATTTTCCTTCGGGCATGGACCGTATCGAGTGCTGCATAACCGGAAAATCTTTTGATCCCCTTTAGCATAATGATGAGTTCATCCCCGGTTGCGAAGGCCATGAGAGCATCCGTGGCATGTTTCTGAATCCTTGCCTGTGCCTCATTGATGAAGAGTTGAGTGATCGACTTCACGACATCAGCGGGATATTGAAATTTTCCCATTGACAGTTTTTGAGCTCTTAACAATAATGATTCTGCAAGGAAAGTATCAATGCCGATATCAGCAATGTGCATGATCACTTCCTGTTGATGATTTAGATCATGTTTCCCATCCATCTGGTATTTAACTGCAGCTCCTGCTACAAGCAACATCGTCTTTTTAAAATTGGAAATAGCTTGCGTTTCAGATGTCCACGGTCCGTCATCAACTGATTTCGCAGCCATCGACATCAGCTCTTTTTGCACGGCCCATGCAGGACCGATCAGATCAAGTTCACCCTTAAGTGCCTTTTTGATGATCCGATCTACGAGCAGCAACCTGTTAATTTCGTTTGTCCCTTCATAGATCCGGTTGATACGCTGATCCCGATACGCGCGTGCTGTGGGATATTCTTCGGAATAACCATTTCCACCATGAATCTGTACCATCTCATCGACAATAAAATCCAGGTACTCAGATCCCGCAATTTTTATAATGGCACATTCCGACGCATATTCTTTTGCCGAATCCAGCATTGCACTCTCAAAGGTCGAACCGGCATCAGTAAGTTCATCTTTATGATCACCCATCAGATCGGATAGTCTGTATGATGCAGACTCAACCGCGAATATGAGACAGCCCATCTCGCCAAGTTTATGTTTGATAGCGCCAAACGATGAAATAGGTTGCCCAAACTGATGACGCTCATTTGCATATTTAACAGAAATGTCAAGCACTTTTTTAGAGCCACCCATCGCCATCGTACCTAACTTGAATCGTCCAATATTGAGGGCATTAAAAGCTATGTGATGTCCTTGTCCGATTTTGTACAGAACATTTTCAACTGGCACAGAAACATTTTCGAAAAATACCTGGCGGGTAGAAGATCCCTTGATACCAAGTTTTTTCTCTTCAGCACCTAATGTTATTCCAGTTGAGTGGGCATCCACAATAAATCCTGTGAATTGTTCGCCACCGATTTTTGCAAAAACAATAAATACATCCGCGAATCCCGCATTTGAGATCCACATTTTCTGACCATTGATGAGATAGTGTGAACCATCAGCAGAAAGATCAGCTCTGGTTTTCGCAGCCATAGCATCTGATCCTGAACCGGGTTCAGTAAGACAATACGCAGCTTTCAACTCACCTGAACTTAAGCCGGGAAGATATTTTTGTTTTTGTTCCTCCGTACCGAAATACAAAATTGGCAACATTCCGATACCAATGTGTGCAGCATAAGTTGTATCAAATGAACCGCCTGCTTTTCCAAGTTCCTCACCAATAAGCGTATTGGCATTTGTGTCGAGTGGATTACCTCCAAACTTTTCAGGCATGTGAGCACCTAAGAGCCCAAGTTCGCCTGCCTTTTCCATCAGTTCAACCTGTGCATCAAGTTCGTGAGCCCGTTCACCCATTTCGGCGACAAAATCTTTGCACATCTGTCTCACCATTCGCTGATCTTCATTGAACTCCTCAGGAATGAATGTTTGCTGAGGATCAGTATCTCGAATGATAAATTCGCCTCCGCGGAGGGTCTTGGATGGGGTTGTCATAACGATTTAATAATTGTGTTCATTTGAAAAATCAATAAAAACTTGAATAGGATTTATATTCGGAATGGCCTTGGTTGTATAAAATAACGGACCTGCAATAATTCATCTCCCTGCAATGGAAAGCTAATTGTTTTCCCGAAATAATGAAACTCCTGATTACTCCCTGGGTGGAATTGTAATCAAGATTTCGTAAGAAGCTACTTTTTTCTTGGCGGCCGGAGAAATAACCTGCGGCTTTGCGGTCAATTGATATTGATATGCAAACGCTGGCCCAGCAGAGGTGCCAGTTACTTTTTTAGTAGCAGGTAATATAATAGGTGATCCCGGTAATCTGAAGTGAATATGAAGTTTGCGGGTATACTTCGATTTTATCCGTCCGTCATTGGGGACTTTGAAATGCAAACTGCGAACAATACGCAATGCTTCTTCATCGCAGCCATGGCCGAGGCTTGAAATTATATTTGCTTCGATCACATTTCCTTTGTCATCGACCGTATAGCGTACACTTACTGTGCCTTCGGTTTTAGCAGCAAGGGCTTCTTTAGGATACCGCAATTCATTTTTAACGAATGCTTCCAGGGCAGCCTTACCACCTTCATAATATGCTGACTTGATAAAATCTTTATCCTTTCTTTCTTTTTTCATAATTCAACAAACAAATCAGGTGCTAACTCAGCGCCAGGTTCTACTGCATAGGAATCGAAGTTTGTAACCCCATAACGCTCTAAAACCTCTTGATCAATATAAAATTGTCCAGAGCCTTCTTCCGGGTTCTGACTTAAAATAAAATAGGCAGCTTCTGCGACAATGGATGGCCACCTTGATTGTCTAATCAGTGCATCACCTCCCAATAAATTTTGCACAGCAGCTGTTGCAATGGTGGTCTTTGGCCAAAGGGCATTTGCTGCTATTTTATACGGACGCAATTCAGCTGCCAATCCGAACATCACCATACTCATCCCATATTTACTCATGGTATAGGCTGTATGATTTTCAAACCATTTCTCTTTCATGTCAATTTTCGGGGATAACGTAAGAATATGGGCATGATCCGATTTTTTTAGATGTGGGATGCATGCCTGAGACATCAGGTAGGTGCCGCGGACATTGATCTGATGCATGAGATCATATCGTTTCGCTGGTGTATGTTCGATGCCTGCCAGAAATATTGCACTTGCATTGTTGATCAGGATATCGATACCCCCAAAGTGCGACACCGTTTCCTTAACTACATTTTGGATTTGTTCTTCATCTCTTACGTCAAGGACCAGGGGTAGTGCATTTCCTCCAGCATTTTTAATTTCTTCAGCGGCTTCATAGATCGTACCTGGAAGTTTCGGATGAGGTTCAGTCGTTTTCGCTGCTATGACCACATTAACTCCTGATGCAGCCAGACGATGAGCAATTGCCAGACCGATCCCGCGGCTTCCTCCTGAAATGATGGCAGTTTTGTTTTTTAGTTTTTCACTCACGTATTGGTGGCATGTGTTAGGGAATAAAGCTACAAACCTGATGTGGTAATGGGTAATCACGATTTTACATAATCATGCCACGACTAGTCGTGCCATCACTAATGGTGGCACCAGGTCTTAAAACTCTGATTATCAATTATTCTAATGGTGTTTTAACGTTTGATTTTTGCACTCCTCCACCACATCCGCCTTTGGTACGGTTTGTGGCTCCACTATCTGACAATCAAACAATGAAGGCACTCGTAATCTCAGGGGGAGGATCAAAGGGCGCATGGGCGGGCGGTCTGGTGGAATATCTTTCCAAAGAGAAGGGCATGGATTGGGATATTCTGATCGGCACATCCACGGGTAGCCTTCTCGTTCCCTGTATCGCTATTAAAGCATGGGACGACATTCGTCGTGCATATACAACCACGAGCCAACACGATATATTCAGCATTTGTCCGTTTGTTGTGCACCGCGATCAGGGTAAGTTTACTTCCACTTTCAATCACCGTAGTATTTCCCTTTAATTTTTACTAGGTAGAAAAACCCCCGGTGAAAGTAAAAGCCTGAGAGAACTCATACGGAAGACCTTCACCCGTGAGAAATGGAAGGCAATGAAATCATCGGGTAAAGTGGTAATCGTAACGGTATCAAATCTTACGCATAACCTGATCGAAT
>JAYUXX010000090.1:0-5273 GCA_043752765.1 Saprospiraceae bacterium
AGTTTGAGCTAATAGTGAAAGGGACAGGAGACATCCGCAAAGCACCAACTGGATTTTCATACTTATTAAAACTTCACATCATGTTGAAAATTGAGTGGGGTGCTGTCAAATAAGTGTTAAAAATAATCGCGCTAAACCTTGGATTCTCAGGAAGTGTCTAAAAATCAAATGTTAAAACCTATCTGGGGATCTTGATAATCAGATGCTTAGGACCTCGTGGCACGACTAGTGGTGCCACCACTAGTCGTGCCACCAGTTGGTTTTGCATTAGGCTAGTCGGGTGAGGTCCGGAAGAATTGCTGTCTTCCAACTACTAAAGGTGCCGTTGATAATATGCTTTCGGGCATTCCGTACGAGTTGGAGATAAAAAGCAAGATTTTGAAGAGAGGAGATCATGGCGCCGAGAGGTTCGCCGGAGATGACGAGGTGGCGGAGATAGGATAGAGAATGTTCACGACTTGTGGAAGCTGTAGAATCAGGATCGATGGAATCAAAACAGTTTTTCCATTTTTCATTTCGGATATGGACAACGCCTCTTGAAGTATACAGAAGCCCATGACGTGCATTACGTGTTGGAAGCACACAGTCAAACATGTCGATACCCAGCGAGATACATTCCAGCAGATTTCCAGGTGTGCCTACGCCCATCAGATAGCGAGGTTTATCATGCGGAAGAATTTCGCATACGAGTGAAGTCATCTCATACATATCAACATGCGGCTCACCGACAGAAAGTCCTCCGATAGCATTGATGGGCATTTCTTTTGAAGCAATATATTCCGCAGATTGTTTGCGCAGGTGAGGAAATGTACTTCCCTGAACAATAGGTGCGAGAATCTGATCGAACCCATAGATCGGTTCAGTTTCATTGTGCCTCGCAATGCAACGGTCCAGCCATCGATGAGTCATGTGCATGGAGTTCGTAGCATATTTTTCTTCGCAGGGATAGGGTGTACACTCGTCGAATGCCATGATGATGTCCGCACCAATTTTGCGCTGAATATCCATTACAGACTCAGGTGTAAAAACATGTTTTGATCCATCTATGTGGGAACTGAATTTTACACCTTCTTCTTTGATCTTTCTTTGCTGACTTAATGAATACACCTGATAGCCGCCGCTGTCCGTCAGGATGGGCCTGTCCCATGCATTGAACTTGTGTAATCCTCCAGCAGCCACAATAGTTTCGATACCGGGACGCAAATAAAGATGATATGTATTTCCAAGTATAATTTGGGCCCCAACCTGATCTTTTAATTCTTGCTGATGAACCGCCTTCACAGTACCTGCTGTACCGACGGGCATGAAGATGGGAGTTTCAATATCTCCATGCGGAAGCTTCAGAATTCCTGCACGGGCCTTTGAACAAGAATCAACTTCCAGAATTGTAAAGCCCTTATCCTCCTTCGCTGATTCAGTGGTCTTTTTAATAGTGTCTTTCAAATGGCTCTATTTAAAAATTCTGTTTGTCGATTTCGTATGTTAATGGTTATGATGAAGACTGTTCTATGTTCAATTTCTCAAACAGTGGTTTCATCGTTGATTCGACAGAAAACGTATCCTTCAAAATTTTCAGATTAACGGGCTTCCGATTAGTACCGGTTTTTTTCCAGTGCAAATATTCAATGTAGATAAATTCTTTGGTTGCTGAAAAATCAATTTTTTGATCTGAAAATGATTTCCCGATTTCAAGTTCAACTAAAAGGGCACTTAATTCAGGATCATTTTTATTTACGACAATAGCAAGTATAGGACTTCCCGCTTCAAAGTATTCAATCATTTTTCCGGTCAATACTCCCTCTAATTGCTCTGAGGCAACCGTAAGTAATAAATTAATACAGGCATTCTTTTGGATTGTATTTGCTTCTTCTGCTCCGATAATTCCTTTGTCGATTAGAATGGAATCCAATTCTGTTTTAGCAGCTATTTGAATCCAGTATTCACTATCCTTCCCAGCATACAGGATGCGCACATTGTCACGTTCGATCAAATTCTCTTCAACCAATTCTTTCAACGCTTTGAAAACGGGTTCCGCATTGCGCTTATCCAGAAACATTGACCCCGTATAGGCGATTTTAAAATACTTGCAATGATCTTCCCTGACAATTTCAGGAAAGTGGACGATTCCATTTCGTAATGTGATAACATTTGACTGATAGGCCAAGAGATGTTTGGCAAGGCCATTCGAGACAGTTGTTAATAAATCCGCTTTTTTAAATATTCGTTTAAAAAATAATTTATGAAAAAATGGAAAGAATATATGACGGTAATGAGGATCAATGATCAAATCCCGAAAATCAGCTACCCAAACAATTCCGGGGTTTCTTCTTTTTAAAATGTACGCTGCATAATGATCCGAAAAAGGTCTGTAGGAAGAATAAATATGTGTAATGCCATGTTTACGAATTGCTCGTTGACCTTTCCTGAGCAGCGAATAAAAATAAATCAATCCACCCTCACCAATGATAATGTTAATGGGAAATGTATTTATAATTTTTACAAGAGCCTGCATTGCGATGTTACTCTTTTTTCTTTCCGGCAATGCTCCATCGGCTGTATTCTTCCTTAGTATGGATCTGTAGTCTAATGTAGGAATTGTTTCAACTGGATGAAGTTTGTTATTGTCTGTAGATATAGGTTGTTTTGTTGCCGTATATACTAATGAGAATGCTGCTCGTTTTGCTATCTCAGAGGATATCTGAAAGTTTCTTCGCGATGGTGTGCCTGGAAATGGTGGGTAGTAATAGAGAAAGAACAAAAATCGTGGTGGTTTCACTTCGCTTGCTACATTTTCTGTCCTCACATGAGTTGAAGCCGTCCCTTTCAATTCGAGTTTATAATTTTACTCACAATAAACCCACGGACTTGTAAAACTATTTCCAGCATTCTTCGAGGGCTTTATAAAGATGTTGGGCTATGATTTTATCATCAAATTCCTTTAAGACTTTAACGCGACCGGCTTTCCCCATCTCTATTTGAGCAGGCTTATCCAGCTCTAAAAAGGTGAGCATTGCATCTGCGAGCGCGTTAGCATTTCGCACCGGGACGAGATATCCATTCACATTTTCATCAACGGTTTCGCGGCACCCGGCAGTATCTGTTGTGATCACAGGTCGTTCCATTGACATGGATTCCATTATTACCTTAGGCATTCCTTCGCGATACGATGGAAGGATGATACAATCCGATTTTTCGATGAACTTCCGGATGTTTTCTGTCGCACCATGATAGTGAATATTAGGGTCACGGATCCATTTCATAAGATCTTCATTACTGATGGAAGAAGGATTTTCTTTGTCGATCTCACCAATGAGCCAGAATTGAATTCCAGGTTTTTGTTGCTTAACGATTTGTGCAGCATCGATAAATTCTTTTACACCCTTGTCATATAAAAGTCTCCCAATAAATGTAAATGTGGTAACATCTTCCCTGCGCCCATCTCCATTGGGACTGAAAAATGTAGTATCTACACCACAGCCTTTGATGGCCATACTTTTCGATCCGGATACAAGGTTTTCGTTTTCAAATAATCTTCTGTCATCATTGTTTTCAAATATAACTTTACGATGAAGAGGAAGTGAAAATTTATACAACACACGCGTGATCACATTTATCCAACCTTCATGAATAAGCGAATACCCAAGACCCGTCACAACAGCAATTGAGGGAATACCGAGCAAGCGCGCAGCAAATCCTCCCCAGATATTTGGTTTCACTGTATAATGCAAAATAAGATCGGGCTTATATTGTTTGTACAACCTGATCAATTCAAAAAATAACCGCATATCCCGGATTGGGTTTACACTATCGCGCACTAAATGGTGAATCGGAACGTGATGCACCTGGGGTATGGTCTCTGTATAAAAAATAAATTTATCGACCGGAGCCATTACTGTGACATCATGACCTTCTTCAATCAGTTTTCGGATGATGTTCAGCCTGAAATTGTAAATATTCCAGGTTGTGTTGGCCACGATTAAAACCCGCTTTGCTTTTTTCAAGTTGCGTCAGAGATATTGATCAAGCCCTTCACTTTTTAGGTTTTCTTTCAGTGCCTTAATATTCTGTTCCTCGGATTTTGGATAAATCATGAGGCAATCTTCGGTGTCGACGATAATAAAATCTTCAAGTCCTTTAACCACAATGAGCTTCGTACTATTGGATAAAATCAGTGAGTTAGTCGTATTCTCCACATGGATCGGTTTGCTCAATAATGAATTTGCGTGCTCGTCTTTTGGACTTTGATCATACAACGAATTCCATGTTCCCAAATCCGACCATCCGATCTCACAAGGAATGGTATATACATTATCTGCTTTTTCAAGGATTGCATAGTCAACAGAGATTTTTTCTGTTCGCGGATATTCCTGTTTGATAAATCCTAATTCCTCATCTGTATTATAGACATCCATTCCCTCTATCAATACATCATATATTTGCGTCGCATAATTTTTGAAAGCCTCAATAATATTATCCAATCGCCAGATGAAAATGCCTGAGTTCCACGCGAAATTTTCCGCCATCAGATATTCCCTTGCTTTCAATGCATCAGGTTTCTCGCGAAATGATTTTACTTTTCGGATGTCAGTAGAATCTCCTTTTTCGAATTCTATATATCCATAGCCTGTGTCAGCTCTGGTCGGCGCTATACCCAGTGTAACGATACTGTGATGATCGTGCGCATGTTTTGTAGCCAATAAGACCACCCTCTTAAATTCTTCTTCCTCCTGTATGATGTGATCTGACGGAGCCACTATACATACAGCATCACTATTTTTCCGGATCAACTTCAATGAAGCCAGTGCCACTGATGCTGCTGTATTATTCCGCGATGGCTCTGTAATTATATTCAAAGGATTAAATTCGGGGATGGCTTCGATGGTTTGATTCTTATAACTATCGTGAGTGATGATAAAAATGTTTTCAACTGGTACAAAAGCAGCAAATCGTTCGAACGTCATTTGAATTAACGTCTTGCCCGTACCGGTAATATCCAGAAACTGTTTTGGCTTGTGTTCCCTGCTGATAGGCCAAAACCGGGATCCAAGTCCACCAGCCATGATCAGTACATAAGGTGTATTATCCATTGACTCGTATTTTTTGATCAGCATTTTTTTGAATATCCAACTGAGCTAAAATGTCAATAATTCGTTCCGCTGTTTTACCATCCCAAAAAGGAATTGGCTGCGTTTGCTTCCATTGACCTGATACCATCCGCTGTGAGAAATCACCAAGTAATGTGATGTCGCTTACAAGTTCATTCGTTCCCAGTG
>JAYUXX010000091.1:0-2086 GCA_043752765.1 Saprospiraceae bacterium
CTGCTGATGGTATGAACACTTGTATTAATCTTATTGGATATTTCATTGATACTGACCTCCTGACCTATTTGGAATGCAAGAAGCTTCAATAGCTCATAGATCACATCGGGCCGTTTAAGATTACCATATGTGAGAATATCCTTGTACAAATAGGTTGAGGCGATATTCATTAATTCTTCCTTCTTCTCCTCCTCGGTCTTTTGATAGACTTCAGGGTACACGCCAAAACGAAGCATATTTTCCAGGTTCCCAAAGGCGTCCATATAATTGGTGGACATGGAAATCTCATTGAAGGATAAGGGATAGAGATGGTAGATTCTTGATCGGCCAGTCATCGGCTCAGAAATCGCATGGGCAAGTTCAAAGGCAGATGAGCCTGTCGCTATAAATTGTATATCCGGAAATGTATCATGCAGAATTTTCAATTTTAATCCAATGTCAGGAATGGTCTGTGCTTCATCAAAAGCGATCAACTTCTTGTTTCCAATACTCAATCCCAGCGTAATGGAATTCGTGGTGTCAAGCATTTCTTTCACTTGCAGTGTTTCGCAATTAAAATACGCACCCTCCTCTTCCTGGACCAATTGCCGGATTAAATGGGTTTTGCCAACCCTTCTTGCCCCAAATATCAATAGAGACTTTCCCTTGTAAAGATTATCTTTTAAAGTATTGTAAAGAAATCTGGGGATGTACATGACTAAATGAAACTATGTCTACAATTTAACCTCAAAATATGAACACAACTTCACAAATTTAGATTAATTTATGAAGACAACTTCCTAAATTAGGTGAATTGTAAAAAATGATTTTTGTTTTAGCCAAATTTTGATCCGGCATGACTGTTAAATAGACTTGAATTGACGTAAAACACGTCAATTCTCCTATATTTACCTCCCCATGTATCTCAACTGCCATAGTTACTACTCTTTCAAATACGGTACTCTCTCCCCGGAAGAACTGGCAGAAGGCGCATCCAGAAGGGGTATCACCGCGCTGGCACTCACCGATATCAATAATACTTCCTGCGCCGTACAATGGATAGCCGAATGCCGTAAACGGGACATCAAACCCGTCCTCGGAGTCGAATTCAGGACCAATGGCCGATACCTCTACACCGGCATCGCCCGCAACGCAGAAGGATGGCACGAACTCTGCGAACTGCTGACAGTGTCTTCCCTGGAAGGAATACCCCTGCCCGAACGACCCCCGGAAATGGAACATGTCTATATCATCTACAGACCAGCCTCGGGTATCCCTTCGGACCTCCGGCCCTATGAATACATCGGCATCATGCCCGCAGAAGCCAACGGACTCTTTAGCTCCTCACTGCGTGACCACGCCGATCGTCTCGTAGCCTGGCAACCGATTACCTATGATGGCGACTCCGGATATAAAGTCCACAAACTGATGCGCTGTATAGACCTCAATATCATGCTCGGCAAGCTGGACGAAACGAATTACGCAGGTCCGGGCGAACATTGGGTAAGCCGTGAATTCATCGACAACGCATTCAGATCCTATCCACAGATCGTTCGCAACACAGAAGCCCTTCTCTATCACTGCGAAGCCGATTTGCCATGTGGAAATTCCAACAACCGTCAGACGTTCACAGGCTCTCAGCGAGATGACGCCCAGCTATTGATCAAACTTGCTCACGAAGGTTGCAGGCGCCGCTACGGCAAAACCAATAAGAAAGCAAACGACCGCATGGCCAGCGAACTCAAGGTCATTCATCAGCTAGGATTTGCTCCCTACTTCCTCATCACATGGGACATCATCCGCTATGCGCAAACTGCAGGTTATCACCATGTGGGGCGGGGGAGTGGTGCCAATTCACTGGTCGCTTATTGTTTAAATATCACAGATGTAGATCCGCTCGAGCTCGACCTCTACTTTGAGCGCTTCATCAACCCCCATCGTTCATCACCTCCTGATTTTGATATCGATTTTTCATGGGACGAACGTGATGATGTTACGGACTACATTTTCAAACGTTACGGCCACCGGCATACAGCATTGCTGGCCACATACAATACATTCAAAGGACGCTCCATCATCCGCGAACTTGGAAAAGTAGTTGGCCTTC
>JAYUXX010000092.1:0-2084 GCA_043752765.1 Saprospiraceae bacterium
ACAAACAATATCTTGTTCCTGGACGAGGATATACCCGGAGGTGCTACCGCATATATGCTGCATGAAGTCATGCAAAACCAAGATGGGTATCATTATCTAGATAACAAACCATGTTGCCTGACCGCAAAGGCACACCGTCCCGCGTATGGTTCAGACGGAGATTATTTTTCGAAACCAAATCCGGAAGAAATCGCAGCCAAGATTCTCGAAATGCTCGGGTATTGAAAAATCATTAAATCAGTCATATTATTTTTGAGCCTGCTTATTACCGTCGAGATAGAATGAACATGGAGTCCTTTGCTAATTTATTCTTTAGATTGGACAAACGATTTTATACAGGCAGACTTTATTTCAGTTGAAAGGGATCTCTCTATTTTTTCTAACACTATTTTTTGCACCATCGAATAGTTGGGGGCAATTACCCTACGTCCAGGTCATTTCACTTGAGAAAGGTTTCGGAAGATCTACTGTAGCTATGCTCCTGGAAGATCACCAGGGAATAATTTGGGCTGGTACACACCTTGGCTTGCTTCGTTATGATGGAATTGAAACGAAACTTTTTCTCCAGCAAAAAGGCAACGCAAATTCCTTATCCAATGAATTTATTTATGACCTGTTTGAAGACAAGGATCATTTTCTCTGGATAGCTACCCGAAACGGACTAACCAGTCTTGACCCCTCGAGGAATAAATTTACCAGGTATCAAATGGATACAGAAGATGAGAGTACCCTGCCTAATAACAGGATATTTAGTCTGTTACCTGATTCAGATACTACATTTTTTATACTCTGTGATAAGAGTGGATTGTCATCATTTAATATCAAAACCGGACGCGTAAACCGGTTGAATCCAAAGATTCAATCAGAACTTGAACCGGATCATAATGGTGAGGTTTGGGTGTCACGAGCATTTAAAACAGCAAACGGAAAGATCCTTGTCAGTGCAAGGCAGAGTCTGTATGAATATGATCGGACACGGAATATTCTTAGAGATATTGTGGATACACAAACAGGATTTCATGACATTCCTGAGAAATCAAGTTTCTTCTGTAGTCAGGAAGGTATGATGTGGTTTATGGGTGCTGACAGGACATTGTATAAGTGGCTACCGGATGAGACGCTGATACCATTTAATCAACCGGACCTGGTTGCAGCACTTAAACCGGGCAGGACTAAAATGCTGGATTACAATCATACCCATTTGCTTATTTCTACAGTTGATGACTATGTTTTGGTGAATAAGGAAAATGGGAAAATGCAATTCCTTCGATTTCGGAAAGATCAACTTGAACTGCCCAGTCCTGATCAGATCACGCATAGTATTGAGACGCAAACCGAAATCATAATGTTGGCATCTCTTAAAGGAGATGTCTATGTGATCAACCCGTTGCTGCAACAATTTAAAATCAAACACGTCAATGATCAGGATCCTAATGCTCTTGTGCAAAAGAGTGTCTGTGATTTTTTCGATGACCCACTTTACAGCAAGAGATACATTAGTGTTTTCCATGATTCCTTATACTACATCGAAGATCTTTTGACTGGAGAAATTACTTCTTATCCAAGTCTGAATCTTTCTAACATTGCTAATCGATGGCTATTGGACAAAACGGGAAGATTATGGATATCAAATAGTACAGGTGTTTTAGAAATTGATCGTGTAACCCATAAAGCCAAATCTTTCTTACCTGATACACCCGCAGTGAATCTGTTCGAAATAGTAGAAATTGAAAAGGGCCGCATGTTGGTTGGTTCGTTCCAAAATGGAATATTTTTATTTGAACCTGATCGTAATGTTTTTCAAAAAGTCCCTGAGAAAAAAGGATGGATTTCTACACAGGTTTTTAGTTTAAAATCAGATCCCAAACATCATTCTGTGTGGATTGGTACTGTCCGAAATGGATTATTTCGCTATGACATCTTACAGGACAGTTTTATACATTATACTTATAATTCAAGAAATCCTAACTCTATCGGAGGAGATTGGGTTAGAGATATCACGATTGATTCATCAGGACATGTATGGTTCTCAACAGACCCGATAGGGTTAAGCAGATTTGACCATTCTGCACATCCGGATTCAG
>JAYUXX010000093.1:0-5254 GCA_043752765.1 Saprospiraceae bacterium
ACTACACCATTGGCATCGTTGCAGATAAATACAGTGTCCGCATTGAGAATTTCAACAATCGCAAGATTAAAATATATACTGTCTGTAGCACCACAATCATCAGTGCCAACATTTGCATAATACCATCCTGAATCAACAGGTCGCAGCGTAGCCGCAGTACCTACAGAATCGTCGAAGGCTTCCGCAGGAGTCCAAAAGATTTCTTCAGTATTAGATGTTGCTAATAAAACATACGGTACACCTCGGCACCATTCAATTGTATCTGATGCAGATTGTATCTCTACCTCGTAAGCATCTACAATCGCGGTCTCAACATTTAGAAAACCGGATTCACTGCCGGATAAAAAAGCAATTTCCAGCAGCACACTTTCGGTTCCTTCAATCATACCATCATTGGTGACAATTATCGGAATGATAGCAACCGAATCATCAGGAGCCCACTCAACAGGGAAAGCGCCATTCGGAAAGCGATAGTCTACTCCAATTTGGGCCATACCTGATCCGCTGATAAAAATGGTCGTACTAGAATCATTGTCAGGGCCACGTCGCAAGACTAATTCATAAGGACCACTGCAATTTTCAGATAATGTTCCGGCATTGCCCGGAGAGTTCAAAGATGCTGTTAGCAGCGTCTGACTATGAAGAATACCCACCGCGCTGAAAAACACGAACTGAAGGAAAACTTTTATAAAGGTGTGATTTGTCATTTTTGCTGACATAGAGTAAACCAATTTCTTAGGACGGTAAAAATAATCTTTTTTGGATACGACCCTTTACCCATTTCGACTCAGGGACAGCTTTCTAGCCATTCATTAACTTCAGAAACCTTGACTGGAACCGGATCTGCCGCATAGATACTCCTCAGGTAATTAACAAGATTGGTCATTTCCACGTCGTTCAGCAAAATATTACCAGGCATTTCCTGACCTGTTTCAGGATTTTTCTCAAGGCCATTGCGTAACAAACAAACCAAAGCTTCGGGCTTTGAATCAAATAACGCAGATTTCTCAAGCGAAGGAATCAGTTTGGAAAGACCACTTCCATCCTCCATATGACAGTTTTCACAATGATTTTGGTACAATGTTTTACCCTGACCATATGGATTCGGCTGACAGGCTACGGTCAGGACCAGCGTGAAAAGAAAGAATACAGTCTTATTTGTATTCTTCATCCAGGAGTTGATCTACAACCTTAAAAAACTGAGTTACTGACTCAGGATCTGTTCCTTCTGCAAAGCCACGGACATGTCGGTTTTTATCGACCAGGATGATACGGCCGCTGTGGTCAAATCCCTTTGGTGCTGAAGGATCTTCTACAACACTTACAAAATATTGGTCAGCAAGGTGAAATATAGAATCCTTTTCCCCGGTAACAAATTTCCACCGCTTTGAATCCACCCCCAGGTTTTTTGCGTACCGGTTCAGGACACTAACAGAGTCATTTCGTTGATCAATGGTGTGGGCGATTAATATAACTCTATCATCCTCTTTATATTTTTCGTAAAGTCTTAGCATCTGCTTGGTTACCCTGGGACAAATGGTAGGACAGGAAGTAAAGAAAAAATCAGCGAGGAACAATTTTTCACCCTGCCCGGAGAGTTTGAAGGCCTGGCTATCCTGATCGACCAGAAGTATGTCAGGAACCTGATGCAGGATCGAATCTCCATCCACAACATCAACATTTCCGAGATAGGGGAGTCTTTTATTTTCCGCTGCGCAATCCCAAAGGAAAAGCGCCAAAAATATACCTCCGATTAAATTCAGATAATTATACCTCATTAACCTGCAGGATTTTGCGCTAACCACTCAGTTGCTTTTTCCAAACTGTTTAGCATATTGTTTTCGACCTGTGTCATTTTCTCCAGCTCTCGTTCATAAAAAGTTTTCATCAGATCAGGATTGATCTTGGCCTTAGTCTCACTATAATTCTTCATCCAATCCATCATACTTTGTTCAGCTTTCCGAAGAGATTCCAATGCATCATCTAAACCCTCAACCCTAACAGGTTTACCCTCGTCAGTTTCGCCTGTCTTCGATTTGATATCCCTCAACTGAGAACTCAGCCTATTCATCTCACTCATCTTTGGCATCGCGCGGTCATGAATTTTCATAATCTCAGTTTCATAATTCTGCAGATCTGCAGACAGGCTCGCGCCGCCAGTCTGTGTCTCTTCTGTTTTTTCCTTGCATGAAATAAATCCAATGCTCACTACTGCAAATAAAATCAAAAACTTCATCTATGTATGTTTTAGGTGAGCAAAGATACAAGGAAGAGCAATCCTAAGGACTAAACCTTAATTTTACAGCTTACTACATTATGGTTAGATCGATTCTTTGGTATAGACAGGATTTAAGGTTGCATGACAATGAAGCCCTTTTGGAGGCAATTCGAAGCAGTGATGAATTGATCCCCGTATATATTTTTAACCCAAAGCATTTTGTTCAAAACACCCGATACGGTACGCCCAAGACGGGATTAGCAAGAACCCGTTTTTTAAGGGAAAGTGTCGAAGATTTACGAAATCAATTGAGAGCCCTGGGATCCGATCTCGTAGTCAAAATGGGCAGGCCGGAGAAAATTTTATGCTCGTTAGCTTCTGAGCATAAAGTCCACTACATCTATTGCAACCGCGAACGGACAAAGGAAGAAGTTATCGTACAAGACCGGCTTGAAAAAAATCTTTGGGCGATAGGACGGGAGGTTCGGTATAGTCGGGGTAAGATGTTGTACTATACCTCTGATCTGCCATTCCCGGTCACACATTGTCCTGATTCATTTGCGATCTTTAAAAAAGATATTGAGTCATTTATTACGGTCAGAGCACCGTTGGCGACCCCGGTTTCATTGTCAACATTTCCGGTAGATATTGACCCGGGTGACATTCCACCAATTGAAAATCTGTTACCGGGCAATATCGAATTCCAATCAAAGTTTTTCAATGGTGGTGAAACCTCCGGATTAAAAGCTTTAAAAGCGGGCGTATTGCTTCCTGCTTCTTTCATGCCAAACGAAAGCACGATGCTTTCACCCTGGATAGCAATGGGATGTGTATCCCCCAAGCAGGTGTTCTATGATGCTTCTCATTTTGATAAAAGGTCAGATGATGTACAGCAACACCTACTTTATCGGGACTATCTCAGATTGATGGGAAAGAAATATGGTGATCAGATTTTTTTTAAAGCGGGTATCAAAGGCACTCCATTGAAAAGTACTGTGGATGCCCGATTGCTCAGTTCATGGCAGCAGGGCAAAACCGGAGTCGACATCATCGATGCAGGAATGCATCAGTTGAATCACACAGGCTGGTTGCCTGACCCCCTTAGACGGTTGGTTTCTGGTTATTTTATTAAAGTACTTAATCTTGACTGGCGATTAGGAGCAGCTTACTTTGAGGGAAAATTGATCGATTACGATCCTTGTACGAATTGGGTTTCCTGGCTCAATATGGCAGGGTTGGGTCCTGATACAAGGGAGGATAGAATTATCAATTATGAAGCGGTAGGAAGACGAATTGATCCCGATGGCAGCTACGTAAGCGCCTGGAATTCAATTATTCAGAACTAGCACCGGCTACTTTTCCTGAGTCAATAAGCCATCCTTCATTTCATAAATGGTATCGCTCAGCGCAGCCAGATCATTATTATGAGTTACAATAATCAGACTCTTGCCCATATCGGTGGTAATGCTCCTGAGCAGATTGTGGACCTGTTTTGATGTCTCTGTGTCAAGATTTCCGGAAGGTTCGTCTGCCAGGATTATATCGGGCTTATTCATTAAAGCCCTTCCAATTGCTACCCGCTGCTGTTCACCTCCTGAGAGTTGATTGGGTTTATGGCTACCACGATCTGAAAGATGGAGATAACCCAGAAGATCTGCAGCATGGTTAAATGCTTCTTTCCGTTTTACACCTGCGATTAATGCCGGCATAGCAATATTTTCCAGTGCCGTAAACTCGGGAAGCAAGTGATGAAACTGGAAAACGAAACCCAGGTATCGGCTTCTTAAAGAGGCTAACTTCTTAGTATTCATCCCCTTGACCTCAATTCCACAAATAGAGATATCTCCGCTGTCAGGGGTGTCAAGTGTACCTAAAATATGTAGTAGCGTACTTTTGCCTGAACCTGATTTGCCCTTGATAGCTATCATTTTACCTTTAGGTACTGCTATGGTTACGCCCTTCAAAACTTCTAAGGAACCATAATGGCGATGAATGTCCTTTGCTGAAATAGCCCAATCGTATGTTTCTTTTGTATGCATCCGGGATCAAATTTGCAAAATATGTGTCATTCACCTCTGATGGCATCCGGGTTTATGCCCTCCATCCTCCCAGAGCCCTGATAAATTAACTACTTTTATGGTCCACTACCCGGGAATGATAGTATGAAGGTTTTATTCCTTTGCAAAAAGTTTCCTTATCCATTAAAAGACGGCGAATCAATCGCTGTAAGCAATCTTTGTAAGGAACTTAAATCCATGGGATGTGATATTACCCTGCTGAGTATGAATACCAGCAAGCATTATGTAGATCCCGCAGCCCTCCCGGAAGGATATAATTATTTTACAAAAATTCATTCGGTTGACCTTGATAACACACTCAAACCATGGAAAGCTATGGCCAGTCTCGTGTCAGGTGAATCCTATCATATCAGGCGATTCAACTCCAGCGTTTTCCGAACGAAACTAATTCAGGTACTCAGGGAGCAGGAGTTTGATATCATCCAGTTGGAAACCCTTTACATGGCACCTTACGTGGATACCATTCGGGCTTATTCAAAAGCTAGAATTGTTATGCGGGCCCATAATGTTGAGCATGAAATCTGGGAAAGAATAACTCAGAATACAGGCTCTAATATCCGCAGATGGTATCTCAGTCACCTAACCCGAAAATTACGGGAGTATGAAATAAACCAATTTCCGGTATACGACTATCTGGTCACCCTCACAGAACGCGATCTTAAACAGTTTAAAGAAAAGGGGTATAAAAATGGAGCTTCCGCTGCACCCATTGGCTTCGACCCGGGTAGGTATCCGTATTCTCCTCCCTCTCTTGGTCCGAAAATGTCTTTGTGTTTTATTGGTTCCTTAGACTGGAGGCCCAATCTTGAGGGGCTTGATTGGTTCCTTCAAAATTGCTGGCCACAAATTCATAAGAAATGGCCACAGATTACTTTTCATATTGCAGGAAGAAATACACCAATCTCTTTATTGCAACTGAAGCTGCCAAATGTCGTAGTACATGGTGAAATTCCTGATG
>JAYUXX010000094.1:0-5249 GCA_043752765.1 Saprospiraceae bacterium
GAAGCTGATATCGTTAGCTTGAGAGATGCAAATGTTTCACTGACCACCAGCAATCAAGTGCTTAATTCAGAGTTGACTTCTTCAAAAGAAGAAATCGGCAACCTGAACACAAAAGTGATGTCACTTACGGGTGCAAATGAAAAACTAACAGGTCGTCTTAAAACTTTAGCCCCTGCTGGTTTCCGTGCTGATAACTTCACAGTAGTTTCTGCAGATAGAAAAGACAAAGTAACTACGAAAGGAAAGAAGATTGATGAGATCACGGTTACATTTGATCTCAACAATATCCCGGAAGAATACCAGGGTAATCGTGATTTGTATTTGGTGCTAACTCAATTTAACGGTAACCCAGTTGCAACAGTGCCTGGTAAAGATGTCAATCTTACATTCGGTAACGAGGCTGTTAATGTTCGGGCAGCTGATCTGGAAAATCTGAATCTAACCAATCGTCAATCTGTGACCATGTCATTCGAACCATCTGATGATCTCGTTCCAGGCACATACAATCTTATGGTGTATGCTGACAATGGATATTTAGGTAGTACGGGATTCCGTGTAAGCAAATAAGAAAGTAGTGGGAGGCCATATATTTTATTTATTTCCAACCATTATCGAAAGAAGCCGGTTCTCCCAACCGGCTTCTTCTTTTTATATATAACTTGTTAATGCATTACCAGTCCATAGTCTGGTGATGGGTAGAATAGTTAGATAAACTTTGAAATCTTGGAAGAAGCTTCAGCTGATGTAATTAAGTTATTTACATTTCTCGCTGTAACATCTCAATTGTATTATTGGGAACATCAGCTATATCCAGAATCATCAGGCCATCAAGTGCATCATTAAAACTTGGATCCAGATTGAAACCAAGAAAGCGTGCATTCTGACGGATGTATTGTTTCATCAAGACCGGAAAGCGGATATGTTCAGGACGAATGTGGTCAATGATATTTTCGAAATTGGGCTGGATCATTTCTTCTTCCTGATGATCACTTAATTTCTTTAAAAAGATCACAGGATCAAATGGGGTGCGCGGTCTGAACCATTTTGAAAATTCCGGATGGAACAAATAGCGTTTCGCATATTCCATTAAAAGCTTTCGTGAATAGTCAGAATAATAATGGCTGATACTCACAGGACCTATCAGATATTTATGTTGTGGATTTTTAACCTGGTACGCAAGAATACCCTTCCATAACAGGTACAAGGGAAGATTTTTCTTTTGATAATCTGCAATGATAAACGATCTGCCTAGTTCAAGGCATTGCGGTAGATAACGATCGAAAGCTTCATTGATATGAAAGAAGGAGTTGATATAAAAACCTTTTCTTCCATATGCGTTATAAATCCTGTCACCGCACCCAAATCGATAACCTCCTACAAGTCTTCCAGCCACCTCATCCCAAATGATGAGTTGATCATAATAATCATCGTAAATATCGATGTCAAGAGTTGATCCTGTACTCTCCCCTGCCTGACGGAAAGTAATTTCCCGCTGACGTCCGAGTTCCTGACGGAGAGCAGGCATATCATTCAAATTGCAAACAATAAGGATGTAAGGCGCTGTCCTGAGAAGAATGTGGTTCTTTGTCAAAACACCAACCTCCTCCAATAACAATTCAATTTCAGGGGCAGGACTTATATTATTCATATCCATTTCCGGATAGTGAATTTCCGGAGTGATAAAAGTAGAATAATTCATTGTGCAAAAGTCATCAACCTAATTGGCAGAAGTTGCACTTTATATGGCAAGAAATTGTAATATTTCGTTTACGGTTCAGATACAGTAAACTCCAAGAATTTACTTTCTGCTTTTTTGAAGTAGAAATCGATCAATGAATTCTCGGACACAGCCTTCACCACCGTTACGCTGCAGAACAACATCAACTGCTCTTAGCACCTCATCATGCGCATCTGCCGGACATGCTGAAAAACCTACATGGGACATAACCTCCAGATCATTTACATCATCTCCTATAAATGCTATCTGATCTCCTGTGAATGAAAGTTCATGCATCCATCGCTGAAGAATTAAAAGCTTTGATTCTTTGCCGGAATAGACATAAAGGATATTAAGCATCCGTGCTCTTTCATCAAGAATAGTCTTCGAGCGACTATGGCTTAACATCCCCACTTTAATACCTTCTTCCTGGACAAGCGTAATGCCCATGCCGTCTCTGATATTAAACCTCTTTGATTGTAGGCCATTTGCATCTATGTAGACTCCTCCATTCGTGAGGGTGCCATCCACATCTACAATCAACATACGAACACGTGATGCTTTGTCAATAATATTTATTTCCTCCATTAGGTTAGAACTTGCCTGACGCGCATTACCTTTTCCAGAAGCGGATATAGCTTTTCAAGGTGCAGCATGGTAGACGCATCACTTAATGCACGGGAAGGCTCAGGATGAGTTTCGATAAACAAGCCGTCAGCACCGGTTACGGCCGCCAGGAGAGCTATCGTTTCTATAAATTCGGGATTACCTCCGCTGATTCCTGAAGATTGATTGGGGGCTTGCAGTGAGTGCGTACAGTCCATCACGACTGGCACTCCGTGTTTTTTTAACCTGGGTATCGCAGTTGCGTCCACAATGAGGTCATCATAGCCAAATGTAAAGCCGCGTTCACATATCCAGACATTGCTATTACCGGTAGCGATTACTTTTTCTATTGGATATTTCATTGCTTCGGGACTTACGAATTGTCCCTTTTTAATATTTACAGTTTTGCCGGAACGGCCTGCCGCATGCAGCAATTCAGTCTGCCTGCACAAAAAAGCGGGTATCTGTAGGATGTCAACATAATCGGAAACCATGTCCACTTCATTACTTTCATGGACATCTGTCAGTGTCCGAATGTTCAATTGCTTCCCGATTTCCCTTATAATTTCCAATGCACGCTCATCGCCTATTCCTGTGAAACTGTCTTCTCGCGTTCGATTTGCTTTTCGGTAGCTGCCCTTAAAAATATATTCGATGCCTAAATCATCGCACATGGCTTTCACAGCTATTGCGATACTGAACGGATTCTCATCATTTTCAATGATACAGGGACCGGAGATCAAAAATAATTTATTCATCGTTCCTGCTCTTTTGTCCAAGGTACCCACTGTGGTGCCTTTTTGCATAATCAGCTTTCGTAAAACCAATTTTAGTCATCATCAATACTACGATCACATCGCCCAGTACTGTCATCACCGTGGTACTTGTTGTCGGTGTCAGCCCAAGAGGACACACTTCTTTCGGATATCCCGTACTTAGGCAAACATCTGCATTAGCACCTAACTCATTTTCGGGATGTCCTGTCAGTGCAATTGTTTTAATATCTGGAAAAAGTCTTTTGGCCAAAGGGATCAATTCAAGAATTTCTCTTGTCATTCCCGAATTAGAGATTAAAAAAAGGATATCATTTGGTTGAAGAATACCCAAGTCACCGTGCTGGGCTTCTGAAGGATGCATAAATACAGCAGGACTTCCTGTAGAGCTTAATGTAGTTGCAATATTGTGCCCTATCTGGCCTGCTTTTCCAAGCCCCGAGACCACCACCTTGCCACCCAACTGATGTACATGCAAATGCATAAGATCAACTGCACGCTGAATACTAATATCAATAGGGATATTTTGTATTCCTTCTATCTCGCGTTTGATTATATCGTTAATCCCTGAAGCCAACTGATCCATGCAACTGCAAAAATAGTTTATTCAGGATAACAAACATTGATCCATTTTCAATGAGGTTGAATCAGATGTATGAGAGCTCAATTTAATTTTAAGAAGAACCCTCCATAATGAAAAACGATTTGCAGTTTATAAATCTTATAAACTGCAAATCGTTATATAACCCGGAAGAATTTCCGAATAAAATTCAACACTGAAGCATAGCTAATTAAGCATCTTTGCTACCACCTCTCAATAAAGCAACCAATAACAGGATAAATACCGCACCGGCAATAATCCATACAATTGGGTTAGCGTACCAATCTCCTCCTTTGTCCACATCTACATCAATATCAAGGCCTTTATCCTGTGCCCAGACAACTGCACTGACCATACACAGGGACAATACGGCTAGAAATTTGGTGAACACTGAGGGGATCATTTGTGACTGTTTCATTTCTAAAGTGGTTTTTAATGATTAATAATAGTTAGTTGTTTGTTCATTCCCTGACTATATCTCCGAAAGCAAAACTCATAACGAAGAATATTCCGGGCGTTATCTTTATTTAACAGGGTCCTCCTGAAAATGTTTTACACAATTTAACTCATAGAATTGGGAGTTTTCAAAAAATCCACATCTACTGTACGGTAAAATATCAGGATCAACGGAAACATCTATAGGGCTGTGATTGTCGGGATTAAATCTTTACAGTTTTCCACTTCCCTCTTCGAAATAGAATAACTGCAAGAACGGCGAGCATTGATTCGCTGATAGCTATGCCCCAATAGACACCCACAGGTCCCCAATGAAGTAGTTTTGCAAACGTATAGCAAAGAGGGATTTGCAATACCCAGAAGGCAACAAAGTTGATCCAGGTTGGGGTTACGGTATCCCCTGCCCCATTAAACGCCTGGCTGATCACCATTCCATAGGCATAGAACACATACCCAAGACAAATGATCCGAAGACAAAGGATCGCATGATGAATGACCTCCGGTTCGTTGGAAAACCAGGGTATAAACCAAGGAGCGAAAAGAAAAAAGATAATGGATATCGATGTGAGAAAAATCATATTAAAAAATGCAGATCGCCAGACTGATTTCTCTGCACGGTCTGGTTGGAGAGCACCTAGATTCTGACCAACGAGTGTAGAAGCTGCCGCGGCCATTCCCCATGCCGGAAGAATTGTAAAAATTATAATCCGTATTCCAATGGAATAACCCGCTACGGCAGCATCACCAAAAAGGGAAATAATCCTAATGATAAACAACCAACTTGCGGTAGCAATGGCAAACTGTAGTACTCCTGTAGAGGCTACTTTAATTAATCGTTTTATAATATCTCCAACCCATACAAAGTGTCTTCGCTGCAAGTGGATCTGGCTCTTTCCATTCAGCAAGTGATACACCTGGTAACACACGCCGATTCCCCGTCCTGTTGTAGTAGCCACCGCTGCACCTGCGACTCCTAATTCCGGAAATGGGCCAAGTCCAAAGATTAACAGAGGATCCAGCACGATATTAACCCCATTAGCAATCCACAATGTGCGCATTGCTATGGAGGCATCACCGGCTCCCCGAAAAATCCCGT
>JAYUXX010000095.1:0-2075 GCA_043752765.1 Saprospiraceae bacterium
AAGAGCAGTTATTTTTTCGGTAATGGTTCCGCCTCCATAATTATTGCGGCTAAAATTGCCGCCTTTGAAGTAACAAGTTCTTATACCTCCAACTTCCTCGTTAGTTAATACACATTTAGTTGGTACAGGTAAATCAAAATACATTAAAAATGGCTTTTCTGCATCTAAAGTGTCAACCGACTTTATAGCGTTATAAACTTGTTCAGGGGTGTAGGTGAAAATTTGCTCTGTTCGAACTGCCACAACATTTTTTGTGTCAGATGTCAACTTATTCTCGATAGGTGCTACAATAATAAATGGCAACAGGGGTAATAAAAGAATTGGAAGATTATCTGTTTTGAGAGACTTATACTTGTCAATGAGGTGAGTTACTACGCTACCTAAAAAAATGACGGGAAGTATAATAGGAATTGAATAAATCACACAAATAAATCCTGTAATCCCAATTGTAAATAGTCCAAAAAGCAATGTTATGAAAGCTAATATTGCACCAACAATAGCCCATTTTCTGTTTGGTAGAGCTCCGATTGCAAGTCCTAGTACAATGGGCAGCAATAAAAACAAAACCCAACTTAGGTCGGTTAATCCCAAGAAATAAAAAGCAATACCTGTCCCGAAAAAAATGATTGTCAGGATAATTGAACGTTGGAAGCTACTGTCTTTCAGAATTGCTGTCATTTTCTATTGTGTTGACTTTAAAATGGCAGGTAACGGCCCGAACTACTTGCCGGCAGGATGCGTGAGTTTAGATCTTGCTCCAGATAGTTTGCTTTCAAAATTACATCTTTCATTTTCTACGTTTATAAACCTGATGGCGGGTAGTTTATGTTAGAATTAGTGTTTTCCTTTTGTTTTTTTCCAGAGTTTATAAAGCTCTTTTTCAAACTCTTGTAAAACTGGCCCGTGAATTCGCATATCAGATAATGTGCCATCCGCATTATATACCTTTTCATTTCTTAGCAATACCGTTTTCTCATTTTGACGAGAAAAAATTCTTTCAAATTTTCTATCCGATGATGTTGACTGGCAAAATATTGTGTCATTAGAAAATTGGTATGAACCAACGTCAGTTAATATAGGAGGCTGTCTAGGACTCCAGTGAAATTGCCGATACACATTCTCAGGGCCAAATTCAATGATATCTAATTTTCCAACTCCATCCATCCAATGAGAGCTTTCTATAAATACACGACCCTTTATTTGTGAATATACCTGGGAAAGCGAAAGTGAAAACAACAGGAAGATTAAACTAATTTTCATTTTGTTAATTGATTCTAACACGTAAATATACGCAACCCACATTTTAACTTTTCTCTAATTCTCAACATGTTCGTATCGCGCTTTCGAAAATGTTCGTTGCGGATATCCAAAACTTGTACTGAGCGCGTTAGCCGAAAATAGCAAAGCACAAACTATTCAATCACCAACTTCTGTGCGCTTACTCCCTCCGCAGTCCTCAATTCGATTAAATACATTCCCGTTGTAAATCCATCAACGGAAAATGAAAGGTGATGACTTCCCGGTAAATAGGATTGATTGATGTGAACCAACGTCAGATGACCTCCTATATCAGAAATACGAATTGCAATCTCTGTTGCTTTTTCTACATCAAAATTAATATGCACTACATCACTTGCAGGATTTGGAGTCAGCGAGAATGTTATACGTTCGTTAAGATCGCGGACACCTGATATTTCATTTATTAGTCCGCTACGTGGGCCCATCAAAACATTTCGCATCAGACTTACCTGTCCATTCGTAAACATATTCATACAATCCTCCGCAGCATAATCCATGAAATTTTCTACCAGGTCAGGGATGTTTTCTTCATAGTGCGGCTCGATCTGTGAACAACTATTTTTGTTCTTATCACAATCAAATGCAGATTGGGAATCCGCAAAAGGTGTATCATCAATGCCATCGCTTTGTAAACAATCATTTGGTCCCAGGAGTCCACCATCTCCCCAGATATGACGAAGCCCGAGGTAGTGTCCAACTTCATGTGTTGCGGAACGACCTTTAATGGTAAGCAACGCACCCGATCCATCAGGCACTTCCATCGTATTTGGATTATT
>JAYUXX010000096.1:0-2068 GCA_043752765.1 Saprospiraceae bacterium
GGTCTTCTGTCTTTGCGTTCGCGAATGGGGTTCGTTGTTGAAAGTAAATGTCCCCTGTTACGGAATCCATTGATGATCGACATGACACCAAATTCCTTGATAGCATCTGGCATTGCACTGGCTTTCGCGGATGATTCCTGAGGCGCATGACCGTTTCCATTTTGGCCAAATTCAAAACCTTCAAAAAAGAGCCTCCAGCTCACATCCACACTCTCCGGATTCTTCAGGAAAGCCTGGTACAGATTGTCTATATATTGAGGATGTGCATTGAACACATGACTATAATCATTCATAATTTCTTCGCGTCAAATTCTGGGTGCAAAATTAGTCCGTTTTGGGGAAAGGTGTAAGAGCTGTATAAGGTTAACACGTCAAAAGGCAAACTGGTCAAGAGGAAGGGGAAATAGGATAATTTGCTAAGAGGGGCACAGGATGAAAAAGAATGGCGTGAGATTTAGTTTCTCTTCAATTTATTAGTAGCAAGATTTAACCTATTGTACAATCCCAGTATCAAACTTTGTATAAAGTATGATTTGGATGTAGGAATATCTCTTTATTTAGTTTTTACAATTGTTTAAACACCATAAGGATTTATGGCTATTGTAGAAAAAGTTACCAGAGGGAATTAATTAGTGTTTTGAAATCCTTGTCCCATTTGCCCCTCTTCGCCCTCTTTTCATTTATTTAAAATTAATCCTGGAAGGAGATTTATTTTAAATGTAAAGCATTTAATTTCTTTTGCATGTCCATTACCGTTTCCTGCAACCAATCTGTGTGTTGTTGCCGTGCATCTGAAAAAACGATATGGGCATGATAACGCCATAATTCCTGAATATCAGAATAGTCAATCGTATATGGGGGATAGGCTTCGTTGTCTGAAATGGCTGTCAGACAATTTTGATCTGCATGGCTATGGATTCTCTTATACACAATACCATCACGCTGTGTTATGATGATATATGTTTTGTCATCTTTCAGGTCCTTGATTGATTCAACATATTTTGATACTACCAGAGAACCGGATGGCATTGGTAACATAGAGTCGCCGAGAATTTCAAAAGCTCTGTAGCTGCCTGTTGGCAATCCTGGAATGTACATTTTAGGAAGATCACTGATATATTCCGGGTCCTGAAAACTATCCAGATATCCCGCTGCTGCTTTAGAATTTACTAATTCAATATTCTGGCGTTGATCCTGATCCATAGTAATGGCTAGCACCCGAAGATTACCGTCACGTGCTATTTCATGTTCGTCATAATCAACTCTTTGATTCAGAAGTCTGTCTATGGATTGATTAAAGTAGGTCGATATGCGCTGGAGCATGCTGATGTTAGGCTCCACTTTTCCTAATTCATATCCGCTCCAGGTGGTTCTGGGGATTTCGAGTTTATCCGCGAGTTCCTGTTGGGAGTGACCGAATTTACGTCTAAGATATTGGAGATTTTGGGCCAGCATCATGTGTAAAAAGCTTTAGTTATTACAAAAGTAGTAAATTTCGTCAATATATGACTGAAAAACAGGCTTTATTAGGCGGAAAAGGCGGAAAAGGCGGAAAAGGGCGGAATGGCAGAAAAAGGCTGAAAGGGCAGGGCTGAAAATGTAAACACGCACAAAGAAAGAATGGCGGAAAAGGAGGAAACAGAAAAACTGGTGATAATTCTAGGTCATAGATTTGCTGAGAGCTGGTACTTGTACAAGCGCATTAAAAATCTACAATCCATTGACGAAAACCCATTATTTAGAAGACGTTTATGAAGTGGTGCGTTCTATTCCTCGTGGAAGAGTTTCAACCTATGGTGCGATAGCAGATTTTTTAGCTTTAGGTTCTGCCCGTATGGTTGGATTCGCATTACGAAACTCAAGTGTCATGGATGGCCCTATTCCTGCTCATCGTGTCGTAAATAGACAAGGACATTTGAGTGGAAGGCTACAATTTCAGGATCCAAAATATATGCAACGAACACTTGAGAAAGAGGGTGTAAAAGTGAAAGATGACAATGTGGTTGAGTTTAAAGAACTCTTCTGGCATCCTGCTGAAAACCTTCTCTGATAATTCTATTTTGCATTT
>JAYUXX010000097.1:0-2067 GCA_043752765.1 Saprospiraceae bacterium
TTCAAATGCATTCCGATTAAAATGCGATAAGAAGAAGTGCCTGTTTTCATCATACTGATCAGCATCGAGCTCGAATTCTTGAAGTATACTTCCTCCCTGTATCTGTAAATCGTTCTGCTCAGAATTTTGCTGAGAAGCAATTGCCGTCAAACGTAGGTGACCAAATTGTAGTTCTGTTTTGAGTCCGAATAAACTTTGACTTCCCTGGATCAGATTTGATTTCAAGGGTAGGCTTACATCACCTGCTTCGATGGATTTAAGGATTTCATCCTCGCTGAACAGATCTGAATCATAATCCAGTTTGAGTTTATTCTGAAAATCAAAAGTCCGAGATGTATTGTAGTTGAAAGACGTTTTTAGTTTTTCACCTATCTGGCCATTGACGTCAACTTGGATATCCATGTCAAAATCAAAACCATGACGCCGCTGTTGCTTTAAGGGAAGAATAAAATTGTCCTGACGATAATAATCATAACCAAATGTGAGGTCAACATTTCCTTGAGGCCTGATATCAACATTGGTCCCGCCAAATAGCCGGTCGATGATATCGTCGGAGACATCTACTTCTGCTACGGGGTCCAGGTTCCCACTATTGCTGCGATCGCCATCGGAGGCGCCTGCCAGCTTCTTGAAATACTCCTTTTCTTCTTTATTTGACTTCCATTCGAGATATTCTTCAAACGTCATTGTGGTAGGCGTACGGAAGTTTTCATTCCCTATGCGTTCGGTGAGGATGTACCGGTTTGTGAGCGGATCATACTCCACATCCTGAATCACCTCTTCCGGATCGAGAAGGTCGAATGGGTTATCATTAGGGTCTTCTACCCAGTTGCCGTCCCTGTCACTGATCGGAGGGATCGTGTCGGTGGCAAAGATCTCCGGAGTCCATTCGTAGGGGTCCGGAAGATTATATGATGCTGAAGCCTTATCAACGGTGAGGAAGAAAGTGACTATAGCCAGGACGAATCCCAGAAAAAACGACGCGTGTCTGCTCATGTATTATTTTGCCTTCTATACGCAATCGAGGGCTTGTTTGCTCCCCCTTACAACCCCCGGAGGGGCACTTTTTATTATAATTCAGCCTGTATAACGATACAATCAGCTTTCAATTATGTCAGTTTAGGCAGATAAAAGACGTAAAGCCATTCTTACGAGTGTTTCGGTGGGAAGGTCATTCCCTTCGTCCTTTGTAATCTGAAGAAGGACCTTTTCTGCCTGACTCTTTATGAAGCCCAGGGTTATGAGAGCAGAAAGAGCCTCAGCAACTGCAACATTGCGATTACTACCCGATTTGATGATATGTGGATCGACACCTGTTTTCAACATTTTATCCTTCAGCTCAATGATCACCCTTTTAGCTGTTTTAGGACCCACACCTTTTACCTGCTTGAACGCCAACTCATTGTCTGTCAGGATAGCCTGCCTGCATTCTTCAGGGGTCATACCTGAAAGAATAAGCCTGGCAGTATTGGGGCCAACACCTGAGATGCTGATCAGGTTTAGAAAAACCTCTCTTTCAATTGGCTCCATGAAACCCCATAATAGATGAGCATCCTCTCTCACCTGCAACCAGGTATAAATCTTTTGCTCTTGTCCTTCTACAATATGATCATAACTCTGCAGGGTGATATGCAGAAAATACCCGATGCCCCCGGTCTCAATGACCACGTGCGTCGGATGTCTGTTGACCACTTTGCCTTGTATATAATCGTACATATAATAGAAAGGGCGCAAATGTAAGGAAAGTGCGGGGATCGTCCTTTGGCGCAATTAACAATTGCCAATGGTACTCATCATCTGGAATATCTTTATCAGCTTTACATTTTAAGCAGCGTCAGCAATTGTCTCCATCCTGTAATTTGTAAGAATCGTTATTTTTTCAGCCAGATTGAAATAAGTAACATTCCATTTGAAACTTTCAGGAAGGGACTTATCAAAAAACTTTACGAATAATCAACTTAATGAACATACTCATCATTGGTAGTGGAGGAAGAGAACATGCCCTCGCAGATAAGATTTCTTCAAGTCCACTTTGCAAGCGACTTTTTATTGCTCCTGGAAATGCCG
>JAYUXX010000098.1:0-5220 GCA_043752765.1 Saprospiraceae bacterium
GAAGAAAACGTAAAGGCATTTCACCAGGCCGTACAGACCAGATCGGGTCAAGACTTAACCGGTTGTATTTTCCATTCGGATAGAGGCAGTCAATACATAAGTCACGCACTCAAACACTTACTTCGAGAACACAAAATGCGCCCTAGCATGTGTAAAATTCCTCAACAGAATGCATATGCTGAAAAAGTACAGGATACGATAAAGAATAAATATCTGGTGGACACGGAGCTGGAGGGAAAGAATCTAAAAGCGATTTCGAGTTATATTAAAAGGCTTTACAACGAAGAAAAGCCACATACAAGTGTCAAAATGTTGACTCCATCTAATTTCGAAAAGTATGCTGAAAATATACCCTTTAAACAGCGACCCAAAGAATTGATATTCAAGTGGGATTCAAACTTATCCACAAAATCTGAGTTACTAACAAAAAGAAAAAAGTAGCAAAAAAGAAAAAGTGATGATAGTAATGACTACAATTAATCTTTAAATAAAAAAGTCAACCTATTTCAGGCAAGGTCACTAACTTCTAGTTTCTAGTTTCTGGTTTCTAGCTTCCAACTTCTAGTTTCTAGTTTCTAGTTTCTAGTTTCTAACAACACCTTACTCACAGCATCAAGCGTAGTCCTTGCAATCGCCCTGTCTGCGGCTTCACAATAAACTCTCAACACCGGCTCTGTTCCCGAAGGTCGTATCATCACCCACGTATCATTACTGAGATAATATTTGAAGCCATCCAGTTTTTCTGTTCGCGTAATAGTATACTCACCAAAGGAGGTATAGCTATCCGAATGGCATTTCGCTAATACATCTTCCTTTTGTTGTTGAGATATATGCAGGTCATCGCGATCAAAAGCAAATGTGCCCACCTCATCATACACAAGTTGAATTAATTCCTTTAAAGACTTTCCCGTTTTTGCCATAAACTCAAGAATTAATAAGCCAATCCATACACCATCCCTCTCTGGAATATGGCCCTTCACTGCCAACCCTCCGGACTCTTCACCTCCGACTAATACATCTTCTTTTGTCATAATTTCGGCAATGTATTTAAATCCAATCTTGGTGACCTCTACTTCCAAACCGAATTTCTCAGCCATCTGCACCATTTTATCGGTAACCGAAAATGTAGTGACTACTTTTCCGGTCATTCCTTTGACCTTATGCAAATAATATAGCAGCAGCAAAAGGATATGATGGGAGTCCACAAATTGTCCTTCCGCATCCAGCATTCCGATCCGGTCAGCATCGCCATCTGTGGCTATACCGATTTGGATATTCGCATTATTCCTGATCAGATCACTAAATGGTTTCAGGTTTCGCTCAATAGGTTCAGGTGCCTGATCATAAAAAGATGGATTATAATCACAATGTAAAAGTGTAGCCTCAGGCAGGATGCGTGGAAAGATCAGGTAGCCCGCTCCGTACATGGCATCATATCCAATACCAAAACTGGCTCTCCTCATCGCATTGAGATCAAAGGATGCGACCACATGATCAAAATACATGTCTTCAAGATTCATGTAGGTGATTTGCCCTTTTTCTTTCATGCTTGCCAACGAAACCAGATCTTTCATTGGCTTCTCCGGAATATGACTTTCAACGGCAGCGATATCATCCGGAATAGATGGACCTCCATACGAAGATTTCAATTTAAATCCATTGTAAGACGGTGGATTGTGACTTGCTGTGATGACGACACCCAGATCAGCTCCTAATTTTCTGACCGCTAATGATATCATCGGGGTAGATGCTACATGATCTCCCATGACAACTTCGATCTGGTGACTTCCCATCACCCGGGCCGTTATCTCTGCAAACATTTTTCCTCCAAATCTGCAATCATATCCGATGACCACTTTTTGCATAGCTCGCTCTTCCATAAAAATGGCTGTAGCTTCTGCTACCCGTGTTACATTTTTGATAGTGTAGTCATCCGCAATAATAGCACGCCACCCATCTGTACCAAATTTAATATCACTCATATTAGATTTTTTTATAATATAATTATTAGCTTTACACGGTGATTTTACAATTGAAAGTCAGATACCACCTCTCACTTTCTTTCCTTAACTTCTGGGTAAATTAGAAAATCTTGCGAAGAGATACATATAAACTACAAGGGCTTCGTAAGCAATTGATAGAAACACTCCGGCAGAGCGGTTTCTCCGATGAGAAAGTGCTGTCCGCCATGATGAACGTACCCCGTCATCTCTTCCTTGAAAAGGCATTCGAAGAATGGGCTTATAAGAATGTGGCTTTCCCTATAGGTTGCGAACAGACTATTTCGCAGCCATTGACTGTAGCTATTCAAACAAGTTTATTGGAAATTAAAAAAGGAGATAAGGTACTCGAGGTAGGCACGGGGTCAGGGTATCAGGCTTGCATACTCCACGAACTCGGCGCTAAAGTGTATACCATCGAAAGACAATCACATCTGTTCAATCATACTGACAAACATTTAAAAATTATGGGGTATGGTTCGATCCGCACATTTTTAGGTGATGGATATGCCGGACTTCCCATGTTTTCTCCATTTGATAAAATTTTAGTAACGGCAGGTGCTTCAACATTACCACAAACATTAATTAATCAACTGGGGGTTGGCGGACACATAGTAATACCAATTGGTGATGAAGTCAGTCAGACAATGTGGAAATACACCATGCAGGAAGGCGGCCTCACAGAAAGTAAAGCTTTCGGCAAATTTAAATTTGTTCCTTTTTTAAAAGGTATCCAATAATACGGATCAGGGTCCTTTGACTGTTCGTCCCTGCACTCGCTTGGTTTCATATTTACTTTCGCCCTCTCGTCTAAGATCCACCATTAATGCTGAAAAGGCACTACTTTTTTCGACATTGAACAGTTGTCCTTTGTAATGGACATTACCATTTTCGCGCTCCCAATCGTTGGCTAATAACGCAAAGCGTTCGTAATACGTTGGATTGGGACCAAACATCAGGTAAGCTTCATCATCTTCTTCAAAACTTATAGCAAAGCGATCTTCTTTAGGCATCAACACCAAAACTCCCGGTGTTCTCTCCCGTATTAATATTTGCTGAACTTTTTTCCCGTTGATCACGCGGATTTTACCCTCTGTAATTTTGGTTTCATCATCCAAAATCGATCGGCTAAGTAAAATAGGTTGTGACACATAAAATTGAATTTGTTTCATATCCTCCTGTGACCAGTTGTGCTTTTCATAGAGGGATTCAGTGAAATACGTATATCTCGGTGAGCATGAAGCAAGTACTATAATGCAGAAAGTGCATAGGGACAACAGTGATTTCATCAGTTTACGATTTGGTGAGGATAATAAGATACAAATTAAGTCCAATCAGCATGTGATTCCCTCTGCTCATATAGTTTAACCTCGATTTAAATAAGTCATTAAGCAATTGTTAAAAGGGTATATAAATAATATGCCTGGTTAAATCGGATGGTGTCCGCTGGATTCGATTTGTTTTTTGCTGATCGGATCCGCGACTGAAGCTTAAGATTTGTTCTTCGCTCTTCGCGCAAGAAAAAATGATTTAAGTAATTGGGTACTTTCTTCCATTAGAATTCCCATTTCCAAGTGAGTTTTTGGATGCAGGAGTTGTTTCCCATATCGCATAAAGCCGGCTTTATCATCTGCAGTTGCATATACAACCCTACCCATTTGAGCCCATCGCAAAGCTCCTGCACACATCACACACGGCTCCAGACTAATGTAAATCGTACAATCCATCAGGTACTTACTGCCCAGATACTGAGCCGCTGCAGTGATGGCCAGAATCTCCGCATGAGCAGTGACATCCGTCAGCATTTCAGTACTGTTATGACATCTCGCCAATAGCTTGTCACCTGATGTTATAATAGCTCCAATCGGCACTTCACCCAGATCAGCCGCCTTTTGCGCTTCCTGTAAGGCGAGCCGCATAAAATATTCATCCCCATAGACCTGCATCTCGCTAAGGTAAAGAGTTCTGCTTTATGGCATTTATTGCAAAACGCAGAATACAACTTTTAATAATTTTCCTTGTGATTTGAATTTTCTACGAGATGTGATCATTCTAAAAAATCTGTGATTATCTTTGCGCATGGAATTCAACCTGAAAAGCAAACATGAGCTCTTCGCTGATGCACTTACCTTCGATGATGTTTTACTCGTTCCCGGTTATTCGAATGTTCTGCCCAGGGAAGTAGACATAACCTCACAACTCAGTCGCAACATCCGTATCAACCTGCCCATTGTGTCCGCAGCGATGGATACAGTGACTGAAAAAGATATTGCCATTGCCATTGCCCGGGAGGGCGGCATGGGGATCATTCACAAAAACATGACGATACAAAGTCATGCAGATCAGGTTCGCTCTGTAAAAAGATCTGAAAGTGGAATGATCCAGGACCCTGTTACACTGCGTCCGGATGCAACAGTCATAGAGGCTCAAAATCTGATGCGTCAATATAAGATCGGAGGCATTCCGATTACAAACTCTGATGGCATATTGGTGGGGATTCTTACCAACCGTGATTTGCGTTTTGAAGCAAGTAACAATCGAAAGGTATCAGAACTCATGACGGCCGGACCATTGATCACTGCACCGATGGGCACTACATTAGAACAAGCCAAGAAAATTCTCCAGAAACATAAAATTGAAAAGCTTCCGGTTGTGGATGCTCACAATTTGCTTACGGGTTTAATTACTTACAAAGACCTTATGCGCCTCGAGGATTTCCCAAATAGCAGCAAAGACCTCCGCGGCCGATTGCGGGTAGGTGCAGCTGTTGGCATTGCCGCCGACACACATGATCGGGTAGATGCGCTGGTGGCTGTTGAAGTTGACGTCATCATAGTAGATACTGCTCATGGCCATTCCGAAGGTGTATTGAATATGATCAGGCAAATCAGAAAAAGGTATCCTGAATTAGAGATTATCGGTGGCAATGTCGCTACCGGTTCCGGAGCCAAAGCACTTGCAGATGCAGGTGTTGACGGTGTGAAAGTAGGAGTTGGGCCGGGCAGCATTTGCACGACAAGGATTGTAGCCGGAGTAGGAATTCCTCAATTAAGTGCGATTTACGGTGCTGCTTATGCATTGAAAGGAACCGGAATTCCTGTAATCGCTGATGGAGGTGTGCGGTACACGGGAGACATTGCAAAAGCTATAGCAGCAGGAGCACATACAATTATGGCAGGATCACTCTTCGCAGGTTGCGAAGAATCTCCGGGTGAAACGA
>JAYUXX010000099.1:0-2060 GCA_043752765.1 Saprospiraceae bacterium
GGTTACGTGGGACTGGTCACAGGCACCTGCTTTGCAGAGACCGGAAATGAGGTCACCTGCATCGACAATAATATCGATAAGGTCGCCAGCCTTCAAGCCGGTAAGATTACCATGTATGAGCCTGGATTAGACGTAATTTTTGAACGCAACATCGAACAAGGCAGACTCCACTTTACTTCATCCTTATCAGATGGCATCAAAGACGCACAAGTTATTTTCCTGGCCCTACCCACACCACCAGGCTCCGACGGCGCAGCAGATCTCTCATACATTTTAGGTGTGTCAGAAGAATTGTCAAAGCTCATCACTACCTACACAGTGATCGTGGATAAAAGCACTGTTCCCGTCGGCACCGCAGAAAAAGTAAAGGCCATCATGGCCCGAAACCTTTCTCCAGATCTTTTTGATGTTGTATCAAATCCTGAATTTCTGAGAGAGGGTGTTGCGGTTGATGATTTTATGAAACCGGATCGTGTCGTGATTGGCCTTTCTTCGGATCGTGCACATCACGTAATGGAAAGATTATACAAACCATTTGTTCGCCAGGGCAATCCAATTATATACATGGATGAACGCTCTGCCGAAATGACAAAATATGCAGCCAATGCATACCTGGCAACCCGTATTTCTTTTATGAATGAGATCGCAAATCTTTGTGAACGCACGGGTGCAAATGTTGATCACGTGAGAAAAGGAATCGGAAGTGATACACGTATTGGTAAGCGATTTCTTTTTCCCGGTGTCGGTTATGGTGGAAGTTGTTTTCCAAAAGATGTGCAGGCACTCAGCCTGACTTCGAAGGAACATGAATATGACTTCCAAATATTAGATGCTGTCATGGATGTCAATCGCCGGCAGAAACATATCCTAGCAGAAAAAATATCCAAACATTTCAATGATGATCTGAAAGGAAAACGAATAGCCATTTGGGGACTTGCCTTTAAACCCAATACAGATGATATCCGTGAAGCTCCGGCAATTGATATCATCAGTGATCTGGTAGCGGCAGGCGCGGAAGTGATTGCCACAGATCCGGAGGCGATTCCTAATTTCAAACAACAATTTTCAGGAAACATTTCCTATTCAGAAGATATGTACGATGTTCTCGAAGGTGTTGATGCATTAGCAATCATCACGGAATGGAACGAATACAGAACGCCTGATTTTGATCGAATGAAAATACTCATGAAGACACCTTTCCTTTTTGACGGAAGGAATATTTATGATCCTGAAGACATTCCTGCAGAAGGATTTTATTATTCAAGCATCGGGAGAGAAATCATCCACAACAAATAAATATTTATGGAGAATATCCAGATGGTCGATCTGCAGAGCCAATACAGTCAGCTGAAAGTTGATATGGATAAGCGCATTCTGGATTGCATCGAAAGTGGCGCATTTATCCAGGGCAAAGAAGTTAAAACATTTGAGACCGGACTCAGCCAATATTTGGAGGGTGCACATGTGACATCTTGTGCGAATGGAACTGATGCTCTACAGATCGCCTTGATGGCATTAGATCTTCAGCAAGGTGATGAAATCGTTGTTCCTTCATTTACATTTGTTGCCAGTGTTGAGGTCATTGCATTATTAGGTCTAAAGCCAATCGTTGTTGACATAGATGATCGGACCTTCCTGATGAAGATTGAAGACATCGAAGCCTCTCTCTCACCTCGCACAAAAGCTATCATCCCGGTCCATCTTTTTGGACAATGTGTCAATATGAAGGCGTTAATGAATCTTGCTAGAGTTCGTGAATTGTATATTATTGAAGACAATGCACAAGCAATAGGTGCTAAATGCCTTTCTCCCGGCGATGTCCAGATGATGGCAGGAACGATTGGTCACATTGGTTGTACGTCATTTTATCCTTCGAAAAACCTGGGTTGCTATGGAGACGGTGGCGCGATGATCTCACGCGATGAAGAGGTTTCCCATAAAATGAAAATGATAGCCAATCATGGCATGCAAAGAAGATATTATCATGATGTGATCGGTGTCAATAGCAGGTTAGATTCTATTCAGGCAGCTATCCTCAATGTTAAACTTCCGCATCTGAA
>JAYUXX010000100.1:0-2058 GCA_043752765.1 Saprospiraceae bacterium
GAAAGTCAGAGCAATGTTGAAGTAAGCAGCGGTATTTACAGCACGATACTTGGTAATACTACTGCACTGAATATCCCTTTCAATCAGGTCTACTATCTGGGGGTAACGATAGGTTCAGCGGAGTTAACTCCACGTATTCAGTTGACCTCCGCACCATATGCATTATCCCTAATTGGTGTCAATAATCAATTTCCGAGCAGTGGTCTCGTAAAAGCTGACAGTATCATCGTTAATGGTGGTGTGCTTGCAAAAGGTGGTGCACCGGGTTTGAACGGTGTCAGCCATAACGGATATGGATTTTCCGGCAACAGCGGCGACAAAGACAGTGGTCTGTATTCAACCGGCGACGGAAAAGTTGCGCTTTATTCGAATAACGCAGAAGTAGTGGCTGTAACACCAGGCAACGTAGCTATCACTGGCAATACTGCAGTATCAGGTAATTTTTCAACCAACAATGTGACACTGCCAAGTGGTGGCAAAGTAATCTACAACGGTCTTAGCGACTGGAGAATGGTATCTACAGATGATCTCACAGGGGGTGCAAATGGATGGAATGTCTATAACCCGGGACCGAACGAACATCTTGGATGGAATAATCCTTCAAGTGACGGCGCGTCACCTATCGAAGGTGTGAGCACAAACTTTGCCGGTATGTACCTCTATCCAGTGAGCAATAATCAGGTGTTGAAAAAATCATATGACTTGTCTAATGTGGGAGCATTCACACAGATCAAGGTAAAATTCAGGTATCACTTTATTGATACATGGGGCTATGGCGATGATGACCGGGCTTGGGCTGCGGTTGCTGATGGTGCTAACGGAAGTCAAATGCGGTTAGGTTGGTCTGAAATTCCTTCTTTTTTAAATGGAACTGGCGATTTCAATACAACTGCATTCCTATTGGCGAACAACTATGAAGGAAATTCGAATAATCAGGAAGCCGACTATTCGGCAATGGGTGAGATGATGTTTTTCAAAAACGGCAACAGCAACAGTTTCTGGTTGTATTTCGGAGCAGCACTCGACGAAGACACACAGAACGAACGATATGGTGTCGGTATGATCGAAATATGGGTGAAATAAGACCCGCATGATGCTACATATTTCACAATTAAAAAAAAGAGATCATGCGATATAATCTTATCCTATGTTTATTGATATTGATGTGCTCGTGCTTCGGGATACCGTTGTCGGCACAAAACTCCTGCGGCCCGGAAGCGGTCGTGGATACAAATGGTTTTTCGGGCACTGCCTTCTTTAATTATGGCAGCCAGGCCCGCTCCAAAAGTCAATCTTACCGGACAGCGATCGCCGTAGGACAAACTTTTGTAGGCTATATGGAAGACCTGAATAATAACTCAACAGTGGGTTTTTATTCCCGGTTCTTACTAGCTCCTTTTGCATTGAAAGTAAATGCAACACAAGGAGACCTCCTGGACCGTATCCAGGTGGCTTGGGAAATTGATGCTCTCGGTCCTTCCCCCAACGAAGGTTTTAATATTTATCGCGATGGTGTGTTTCTCGCAACAGTAGGAGCCAACATTCGCAACTATAATGACTTCAATGTGATTCCCGGTCGACCTTATATTTATACGGTCCGCGGATTAAACGCATACGGAGAAGGTGCGTCAAGCGATGCACTGGGTTTCCAGGTTCCAAATGGTGTTGTGACCGGATGGATCTCCACATTGAGTGGTAGTCCTGTACCGGATGCATTAGTGACTTTGACGCCCATGCAGGGTTTTTCTGCAAGTTTTGGTGTTGAAGATGGTGCATATGCAATAGCAGATGTAAATCAAAATCCATTTCTTCCTGCAACAGGCAATGACTGGACAATGTCTTTCTGGGTCAAAACAGATGAAGCATCCGGTGAGGCCAGCCTCATCAGGTTGAGCGAAACACCACTTTACATCCGTGCGATCAATAGTACTTCCGGACATGAAGGTGTTGAGGTTTCAACATCCAGTGCCGGAACTTCATTCCTTGTTGCAACATTTCCTGATAGTAACAAAAATGACTGGCATCATGTAGCACTCAGTTTTGATGGCAACAGTAATC
>JAYUXX010000101.1:0-12081 GCA_043752765.1 Saprospiraceae bacterium
GGCAGGATAGAAATAGTCCGGGTATCTGTAATGACGCCATTTATAGTAAGCGAAATTGTATAGGTACCTGGTTCAGTATATGTATGAACAACCTTCTCCTGATTTGATGTAGTATTATCACCCAGATTCCATTGATATGACTGAGCGTTTACAGACTGAGATCCATCGATAATAAGGGATTGTCCTTCATAGGCAATAGGTTGTGAGAGAATAACGGGTGCTGCTGCGGAGAAAACATCCGTTGTCATCAAGCCACGGCCGTGTGTTGCTGCCAAAACAACCTTATCACTTTCACGTAACACTAACATATCTACACGCACATAAGGCATGCCGTTATCAGGATTTGGTGGATCCCAGTGGGTAAGTTCACCATTAACATCATCCGTAGTCCAAATGCCTGCATCTGTCGCAATCATCACTTTGTCATGATCCGCCGGATCAAATAAGGCCCAACGCACTGGAACGTCCGGAAGATCACCTTCGATAGATGTCCAGTCACCACCTGCATTGTATGTCACCCAAATATTTTTCAGGCTTACTCCATAATTGAAGAGGCTGATCAGCATGTGATCCGAAGTTTGTTTGTCCACATAGATGCTAGATACACTTGCACTTCCAGGCAGGTCTGCAATCAATGTTCCTGAGACAGGACTCGCGGCTGTGTTCGCATTATCTACACGTACTACTCTTCCCGCACCACCGCCAAAATAAACTCTGTTAGGAACGTTTGGATCCACTTCCACTGCGCTTACATTTAAACTCTGTCCAGAAATATCTACTTCCTCAGTAAAACCATTATTTATATTCCAACGGAAGTATCCGCCTGTATTGATTTGGCCATACAGCACATTTGATTCATCATCATATGTTGAACGATTGATAAAAGCTCCATCAATTGAAGTTCCGAAACCGAAGTCTCCTCCCCCATCAGTCGAAAGACCATAATTACCATATTGGGAAGATACGATCTGAGTATCAGGCTCATTCTGATCTATAAAACAAAAGACACCATCACCGCCCCAAACCGAATTGGCAGGGGAAAATCCGGGTTCCGTTATCTGGAGTGTATTATTATCCTGTGTGCCTCCTAAAAGATAGGGAGATCCAGCATCAGGGTGTATCGCACCACAATAAAATTGTGTAGTCGGATAGCCCATATTTTTACTTATGATAGTGGTTCCGGCATTCGAACTCATCCAGACACCTCCATCATTACCATAGAATACTCTTCCCGGCTTTTTATCGTCGAAGTAAATAAAATGATGATCGACATGTATTTGCCCATCACCAATTCCTTGCCAGCTAATTCCCTGGAAAGAAGATTCCATCATAGGCACACCACCGGCGAGAATTCGTCCACAGTTAGCAGGATCAACTGCAATGTCAAGATCATACCAAGCCTGACCGTTAGTAAAGTCTTGTCCTGGAAACAAGCCAGGTGCAGATCGTGAAGTCCAGCTATCTCCACCATCGTTCGAAACGAATGTATTGGAAGCTGCGGAGCCAACTGCTCCGAGAACATACATGGTATTTGGGTTGGTTACGCAGACAGCCATTTCTACCCGGTTTAAATTCTGAGGAAAGCCTGGCTTTGACGTTCCTATGTTCGTCCATTCTCCTCTTCCCCCTGTTGTTGATTTGAAGATTGAATTATCATTTGAAGCGTAAAAGGTCTGATTTGTTTCATTAAATACGATGTCGTGAATGTCATTGCTACTGGCACCTGAGAGACTCGTACCTAATACTTTTTCCCAGACATTTCCACCGTCCTGGCTTCTGAAAAGACCACCAATCGAAGTTGCCGCGTATACATCACTATTACTATGAACCAATATTTCATTGATGTATTGAAAATTACTGTTTTTAGTAGATGGAATTAAAGTCCAGTTCACACCATCATCAGTGGATTTGAAAATGCCTACTCCCTGAAAATCTCCTGTATAACTTTCACCTGTACCGACATAGATCGTATTATGTTCATTGGGATCCTGGGCTATATCACTTATTGAAGTGGTTGTAAAAAGCGTACCTAAAGGTTCCCATTGGGGATCCTGTTGAGTAACATCTTCTGTTCTCCATAAACCTCCTGAGACACCCCCCACCCATATACGGTTGCGGTCAGGGTCGGATGCATCTATCATAACGGTCCTGGTTCTGCCCCCGATATTGTTTGGACCTCTTTCTCTCCATATAGCATCCGTCAGGCTACCCGACAGTGACCTATTCCGGATAGATTGGGCGTTTCTTTTCTGACCTTCCTCGATAGCTTTAAACAGTTTGTTATAAGGGAGCTGACCCGTAGCTACATCAGAGGACGTGAAAAGTCGGTCTTCAATGGCACCATCTATCCGTTGGTGCTTAGAATATTTTTGCTTCTTGACGTTCTCCTGATTTTCAGGCGATGATGTAACCCATAAGGCAGCCAAGATGATAAAAGGAAGGATGTAATAGAGTTTACGCATTTGAGAGGATTAGTTTAAAGACGGAATAAATCTTTCTATTTAGTTGACGAAGTCATTCCTTCATCGGGATATTTCTGTCTTTTTGGAGATAAAGACGATGTGCTCAATCAAAGGGTACTCAAATTTATTTCCCAACCGAAGGATTTCAATTGGCGTAGTAAAAGTCAATTCTTTTTGCCTTTTACCCCAAAGCTCCGGCATCTTTAGGCCTCTTTTCGCTGTTTTGGTTATTTCCATTACAACTTTTAGAATTTAAAAGCTAGTTGGAAATAACCATCATTAGAAAATAAGTTGGTCCCTTATTAACGATTGCAAATGTAACGAACGGAGGTGAAAATTAAGTCCCGTAATTCTATCAAATGTCTCATAAATGGCTAAGAGAGTCCGAAAATGCCTTCTTTAACATGTTATTTGTAATCAATTAATGGTGAAGGCTTTTAGATTACTTACAAACATCCAGTTTCCCTGTACATCCAGATAACCCCCTTCAGGAAATACTTTTAGAAAAATCTCATCTCTGAACTTCAAACTATCCTTAATATCGGGTTCAAACCGGCTGAGACGATTGTAAAGCAGGATGCCCTTTGGTCTTAGCATCTGTTTCATTGAAAGTAAAGCTTCTTCAGTCTGTAGCTGGGGTGGGATCCGATCCCCGATGAAGACATCCGAACAGATCATATCATACCTCCCGGCATGCCATTCGAGAAAGGCACCTGCATCCGATGTGAAAACCTGGACATTGATTGCCATTGGCCGCAATACGTATTCCATCGCCAGTTGAATCACTGTTTCATCAATTTCTACAGCCGTAAATCGAATGTTTTTCTTAAACCTTGTAGTGAGCATATCGGGTATGCTTCCAAGACCAAGGCCAAGGATAAGACAAGACTTTATGTTATGGCTTTTCCAGTCAAACCATTCAAAACTTTTGCGGTAGTTAGAATATAGATCGCTGAAACTATAGATGGCGCCATTGGTGACTAGTTTGTAACGGCCCTTGTGCAGGATGATATTCAGACGTTTATTGTATTGGCTTTTGTAATCACCGATGGGAATTTCGACGATGTGGCTAAGCAAGCGCTTAAATGTGGAAGGCTTATTCACTTTTACGATACCTCTCTGAAAGTTCAAAGACGTGGCGAAGGATATCCTCATCTTCCGATGTTAAGGTGATATCTCTCCGGGCGACAACTTTACGTGCTGTCTGAAGTGCATCATCAAGTCTGTGCGTGATAAGTTCTGCGGCACCACCCCAGGTAAATGATGGAACAAATTTGGGGGGATACCCTGCACCAAAAATGTTGGCGGCCACACCTACAATTGTTCCGGTATTGAACATGGAGTTTATACCTGCTTTACTGTGATCCCCCATCACCAGACCAAGGTATTGGAGGCCACTGTCACGCATTGATCCAGAGATATAATCCCACATTTTCACTGTGGAATAATTGTTTTTTAGATTTGAAACTGAGGTGCCTGCTCCCAGGTTGCACCACTCGCCGATGATCGAATTACCCAGATATCCTTCGTGAGCTTTATTAGAATGCCCAAGGATGATGGCTTCCTTAACTTCACCACCCACCTTGCAATCAGGACCAATTGCTGTAGGGCCATAGATTTTAGCTCCCATTTTAATAGTACTGCCATGGCCGATAGCTACCGGACCCCGAATCACTGAGCCTTCCATTACCTGGGCATGCTTACCTAAATAAATTGGGCCCGACTGGGCATTGAGAATCGCACCGGTAACCTGGGCTCCTTCTTCAAGGAAAATATTCTCAGGAGCAAAGACCTGATTGTGCGTGGGAATTGATTGACTTACCCGCCCTTTGGTGATCAGGTGAAAGTCATATTCGATAGTAGTACGCAGTGATAAGAATAAATCCCATGGGTATGCAAGGTGTATAAAGGGAGTATCTCCAAGATCAATTCCTGATATTTCATCTATTGATTCGTTCTGGAACAGATGTTCAAACTGGGCTTTATTGAGACGTGCGGCAATGAGGTCACCATCGTTCATCAGGGCTTCGTTCTGTTCAAGTTGTTCTATCAGCCTGACGAGTCTGTCGTTGGGCATGACTGCGCCGTTGATGACGATATTATCATCTTCAAGGTGCATGGTGAACTTGTCACTGAGATAATCTGATGTGATATAGGAGGCTGTTCCTTTGAGGAGTTTTTCCCACCGTTCTCTTATGGTAAAGATTCCGGTGCGGAGTTCAGCTACCGGTCTCGTGTAGCTGAGGGGCAGCATTTTCTCGCGGGATTCGTCATCGAAAAGGATGATGTTGCGCATAGGAGGTTATTCATAGAATGAAAAAAGCCCCAGTACAACCGGGGCTTTTGAATCATTCATTTTCTTCTTTTTTTGCAAATTTGGAATTAGCAAATTTCTTGTTGAACTTATCGATTCGCCCTGCGGTATCGATAAATTTCATTTTACCTGTGAAGAATGGGTGTGACTGGCTTGAAATCTCAAGTTTCACAAGAGGATACTCGTTGCCATCTTCCCATGTTATTTTATCTCTGGTCACTGCACAAGACTTAGTCAGGAAAGCGAAATCACAGGAAAAGTCTTTGAAAACAACGTACCTGTAATTGGCCGGATGAATTTCTTTCTTCATGGCGTTTTTTAATATTGGACGGCAAAGGTAACCTTAAACCTATGTTCCTACAAGTAGATCATAAGAATTATTTAGAAAATATTGCGGTACCAAATGAAGCTCTCTATTTGGGCTTATGGTCCATGCAAGGTTAGCCCTGGTAATCCAGCCCAGGGAAGAATGCATCGCGGAAATGAATGATCTCCTCCAACCTTCCGGGCTCACCAAGAATGGCAATAATATCAAACCTGATCTCCCAATCATGTCCGACAGAACGCATAAAAGCCATGGCTGCATCAATGAGAAGTCTTTGTTTCCGTCTATCTACCATTTCTTCCGGTCTCCCAAATGATGTGGAAGCCCGCGTTTTCACTTCTACAAAAACGACAATACCGTTTTCGCGGGCGATGATATCGATCTCCGTCCTCTTGAATCTCCAATTGCGAGCGAGGATTTCAATACCGTGTTGAGAAAGATGGTCAAATGCCAGGTCTTCTCCCCATGCGCCATTTTTTTTCTGGATAGACATTATTTGAATTTTCACTGGTTGGTGGAATGAAATTAAAGCTCATGGACGATTGAAGTTTAAAAAATGTTGAATTCAGGATTTTCTGCCTAGAGAGCCAATTTTAAAATGTTAAAATAGCTTTGGGGAGTTTGATTGTCAAATAGTTAGGACCTCGTGGCACGACTAGTGGTGGCACGACTAGTGGTGCCACCACTAGTGTTGCCACGACTAGTGGTGGCACGACTTGCTTCGGTTCCATTTGCAAATTCAGACTATCCACGTCATCATAAAGCATTTCCGAACTTCGACTGACCACATTGATTCCTAAAAATTATCTTGCTTTACAGTAGAAAATTTTAAGCCCTGTTATAAACCAAAAACCCTTCGAAACATGATGGATCAACTTATTGAGCGATTTATTGATCAGCTGGAAGAAGCTGTAGAGATTGGCAGGAATGCTGTCATCAAACCACTTTCTACAGAGGTTGATCACATTTATGTAGCCGGACTCGGAGGATCTGGTATTGGTGCCGATTTCGTAGCCTCGTTTATACAGGACGAATGCAAAGTTCCATTTCTGGTTAAAAAGGGATATTCAGTTCCTGCCTATGTAGGTCCCAATACACTTGCCATTGCCAACTCCTACAGTGGTAATACTGAGGAGACTTTAATCTCCTATGATCAAATCAAGGCAAATGGTGCCCGCATTATTTGTGTGGCCTCCGGAGGAAAACTGATTGATATGGCAAAGAAGGATGGCTTTGATTACGTGCAGGTTCCGGGTAACTGGCCCTCACCACGTGCATGCCTGGGATACTCCCTGACTGTCCAGCTTTGGATCCTGAATCATCTTGGATTTATCTCTGACAAGTATACAAAGGAGATCCAATCCTCGGCAACTCTGTTACGGAGAGAATCAGATGACATCAAAACACAGGCAGAAGCTATTGCAAAAAGATTGTTTAAAAAGATCCCTATCATTTATGTGGAAGATCGAATGGAACCCGTTGCCGTAAGACTACGCCAACAAATAAATGAAAACAGCAAAGCACTATGCTGGCATCATGTAGTCCCGGAAATGAATCACAATGAGCTAGTCGGCTGGCGCGAAAAGAATGAAGATCTCGCAGTAATTTATCTGCGTAATGAGGACGATTATAGTCGGAATACGACCCGAATGGATATCAATAAGGGCATCATCACCCAATACGTGAATGATATCATCGAAGTGCATTCAAAAGGCAATACAATGATCGAACGAGCCCTGTATCTCGTTCATTTAGGTGATTGGGTTTCATGGTACCTCGCTCAACTGCGTGGAGTCGATGCGCTTGAAGTTAAGGTGATTGACTTTTTAAAGGGTGAGTTAGCCAAAGTGTGACGATGAAACTTATAAAATGTGATCGAATCGAAACACTGGGAGCATGGGGCGTGGAGCATGGGGCGTGGAGCATGGGGAAGTACATATTCTTGTACTCACGTTGTGTGAGCGACGCTCGGCAAACGAAGTGACCTTTCTCCATTAACCTAAAGGATTTGAGTTGTAAAATTGTAAACCTAAGTTGGCTGGCATAGTGAATGTCTATTTTGGTAAAATTTAAGTCGTTGCTTTTGTAAATCCAACGTAATCATTGGTTTAATCGAAATTTTGGTACCGATTCGAGTTCTGGGTTCTTTCGTAGTTTTATGCTTACTTAATCAAAACCATTGAACCTATGTCATTGCTTGAAGGAAAAGTAGCCATTGTTACGGGTGGCTCCAGGGGAATTGGAAGATCAATTGTCGATGCATTTGCTGCTGAAGGAGCATCAGTCGCGTTTACGTATTTATCCTCCCGTGAAAAAGCAGAAGCCATATCGGCTGAATGGAAAGAGAAAGGATCCAATGTAGTTGCTTTCTATTCGGATGCTAGTTCCTTCGTACATGCAGAATCCCTGGTACCCTCTGTCCTAGAGCAGTTCGGACGGATTGATATTCTTGTCAACAATGCGGGCATCACGAATGATACATTATTGCTCCGCATGGATGAAGAACAATGGAACAGCGTGATCGATACGAATCTCAAATCTGTATTTAATATGACGAAACAATGCATCAAGGTCATGCTTCGTCAAAAATCAGGGTCACTTATTCACATGAGTTCTGTGGTAGGTATTTTTGGTAATGCGGGACAAGCTAATTATGCTGCATCGAAAGCAGGCATTATTGGCTTCAGTAAATCGGTTGCCAAGGAAATCGGATCCCGCAACATCAGAAGCAATGTGATTGCTCCTGGTTTTATCGAATCGGATATGACAGGTGAGTTGGATGATAATATGCGCAAGGCATTTTTGTCTAACGTACCCTTAGGCAGATTAGGACAAGCATCTGAAGTGGCCAGATTAGCCGTGTTTCTCGCTTCTGACATGTCATCTTATATTACAGGACAAACGATCAGTGTCTGCGGTGGATTAAATACCTGATCATGATTCGAATGACATTGTTCGCATTAGGTTTCCTGTTCATTGCTTCATGTAGTCCCAAAATTCAAATTCGCACTGCGCAGATTTCAGATGTGAAACTCATGCCCAGGTCCGCAGAGCCGGAACCAAAAGTAAGCCCTTGCTACAACCCACTCTCCTATGTAGAGCATCCTGAATTGATCCGTTTGAAGTACATACGCGTGAATTTTCATTTTATGAATTCAACGGATGGTACTTACAATATTCCGGAATCTGAGGTGACGGCCTATGCGCATGAATGGATTGCGGTTACAAACAGTAATCTCGAACGTAACATGAAGATGTTTTTGCCTGCAGGTAATAACACGCCATTGTTACCTATTCCTTATCGATATGTCATCACACCTGACCCCACTGTGCCTGGTGACGATGGCGTTTATTATCATATCGATGATGAGTTATGTTATGCAGTCAAAACAGGCCGTGAACGTAACATCAGTGACCGGCGCGTCATTAAAAAATATGCAATCAGGGAAGATTCAGTGATGAATATATTTGTACAAACGCATCAACTGGATAGTATAAAATCAAAAACGTACAGGCCTGATGCTTCAGGAATTTCGTTAGGCAGCTCTGTGAAAATCTTCGGACGTTGGTTTGAGAAACCGAATGTCTGGGGATTGAGAGCAATTACGAATCACGAAATCGGACATTCTCTCGGATTATCACATACATGGACCGGGCATGATGGTTGCGATGATACACCTGATCATCCGAACTGCTGGAACAAGACTGAAGGGCCTCCATGTGACACCTTGTATTCGAACAATATGATGGATTACAATGCTCATATGGCAGCAGTTACTCCATGTCAGATTGGTAAAGTCCTGTTGGGAATGTCCCGACCGGGATCTATTCAGCGAAATATTTTACAACCGCGATGGTGTCTTCTGGATAGTACTGCAAACGTTACGGTAACCGATAGTATGCGGTGGTCTGGCAGCATTGACCTGGAAGGAAATCTAATTCTTCTACCAAATGCAATTCTTGAAATTGATTGCCGTGTCTCTTTGCCAACGGGAGCATATGTATTAGTTCATCCCGGTGCAAAACTTGTACTGAGGACGAATGGCAAACTTCATAATGCCTGTGGATCCACGTGGAAAGGAATTCAATTAATGTCAGAGAAAAAAACTTCAGGCCAACTCTTTCTTATGGAAGGGGCGGTGATTGAAAATATTCCTGAACCTCTCTTGATCAAATCATGAAGTGGTCAAAATATGTTTTAGGTATTCTTTGGGTGGTGGCGCTGCTGAGTTACTTGCCTTCAATTGGATCAGGTTTTGTTTATGATTTTCTAGGATGGCAAAAGGAATACTCACAAGGAACCTTTGCCGATATTATTAACTGTTTTGGATATAATGGAAACCATCAGTTTCTCCATCTAGTCTTTTTTAGCTTCTATAAAATTTTCCATACGCAAGGGCTACCGTGGTTTCTTTTGTTCAGCACGCTTCATGCCCTGAATGGATATCTGCTCTATAAAGTCATTCTTCTGTTTGACCAACAGTGGAATATTCGAATTCCCGCAATACTAGCATTTGCAGGAGCTCTTCTTTTTGTCCTGCATCCGTATAGTGTTGAACCTGTAGTATGGAAAGTTTGTGTACACTATCTCCTGTCACTGATGGCAGTGCTGATCATTCTAATTTCGTTTTTAGCTTTTTTACAAACTGGCGAAAGGAAGCACTGGTGGGTCGGAGGAATTGTTTTCCTGATTTCTTTATTTACGCTTGAAGTATCTTTTATTACGCCTGTTGTAGTCATGCTCTGCGGATTGATCACATGGTACATCGCAGAAAATAAAAAAGATGTTTTCCGCAAAGCGGTTCAATTCGGTGGAAGCCTGTGGTTGCTCTTGGGAGGCTATTTGATTCTCAATAAAATAACATTGGGAAGTATAGTAGGCCATTATGGAGGTGATATTCACCTGAAGTTTGATTTATTAGCCATTGTTTCTACGGAGATCAAATATTTAATCAAACATTTATTTTATGCAAGGTTCTATACGTTTAAAACTAAGGGAGTGTTATTCGATCAAATATTGTCGTTGCCTGAGATAGCCTTCTTTGGTATGAGCATCCTGATGGCGTTGGCTATCTTTTACCTTCTAAAGGTAAAGCGGTTATCGGGGCAATGGCACCTTGTTTTTCTGGGCCTTTCCTCTTCGCTATTATTTGTACTTCCGGTGGCCAACATCTATTTCTATCATCTGCACATCGGAATGAATGACCGTTACAGTTATATGCCCATCGCATTTTTAATCCTGGCAATTATTGGATTAGTCTCTCATATCCCCAAATGGATTTCCTATAGTTTGATTGGGCTGATGCTGGTTTTCAACATTTACTTTCAACAGAAAACTCTTCGCTATTGGAATCAATCCACTGATGTGCTTACCTCACTAAAAGAGAAATTCATCTGGCACGATGCGCCTTTTGTGTTTGTTCTGAACAGTCCTGACAATTTCAATGGTATTGTGATGACTTCGATTATCAACGAGCCTTCCGGAATTGAAGAGTTAATTGATTATCAAACTCCGCGACCCTTCCAGGGTAAAATGTTTGACGTTTTTCAGTTCAATATGACCACACCATCGGATGGTGTAAAAGTTGAGATTTTGGCACCGATGCAGCTGAAGGTGACTTTTAATCAATGGGGAAACTGGTGGCATCGAAACGGTATAGGTGGAAATACCTATGAGAACGAATATTATAAAGCTGAAACCCTGGAGTATCCTTATCTCCTCACATTCAAGCAGTTTCCAGAAGGAAGTGTGATCATCTACCAGGATGGAAAAGACTGGAAAGAAATGAAGTGGTAAAAGGGGATTTTCTTTCCATTTATTAGCTGATTTCCGGAAATGAAACACGTATATATCTGATTTTCAAATATATAATTCTCAAATTGAGTTTGCGAAGGGAACATGTGTCCTATTCTTTTTAGGTGCTGCGGACATATGTCCTTCTTCAAAAGGTCAAAATTGAAGGGGGGCGAACGTGGTCTGACACCACCTTTGGGTTATCGAAATCGAAGTCATAACTCAACTCACAGGATCATGAAAAACTCAAACAATTTTAGTTCCGGCACCTCAGAAACATCAAGTCCTTTATCTCCTTTGTTAAACCGGACGCTGGCATTTAGTACAACCTTTTGCTTTTTGACTTTGTGCTGTTCATGCTCTATTGATCCCACTACCCAGGAAATAGAAATACTATTCAGCATCAGAACGCAATATTCTTTCTGAACAATTGGATCTTCCTTCGACCCTGGATATTTACTCACCTTTTGAAACACCTGGCCGACCTGAACTCCACCGGGATGCTGTCGCAACACTTGGTCGGGTACTGTTCTATGATGTGAATTTATCAATCGATAATAGTGTATCCTGTGGGTCCTGCCATCGCCAATCACTTGCTTTCGGTGATAATGTGGCATTCAGTCCGGGTGTAAATGGAACTTCTACAACACGCAATTCAATGGCCTTAGGTGTTTTTCCGGGGTTTACTTCGTATGCAAATACAACCACCAATAAATTATTTTGGGACAGGAGGGCAAACGATGCTCATGGTCAAATGACACAGACACTCGCAAATCCTAATGAGATGGGTATGGAACTGAACTACATGGTTGAGAAATTGAACAACCTTGAGTATCTCCGGATCTTATCGAAAAAAGCGTATGGAACAGAAACCATGAATCCGAAAATGGCTCTGGATACTTTTGCCCACTTTATGAATTCTCTTCTTTCCGACAATAGTCCTTTTGATGTCGCACTTCAAAACAACCGATTCAATGATCTGCATGGCAACTGGTACGGTCTGACCGAAACTGAAAATCAGGGAAAGAATATTTATCTGACCAATTGTGTTTCATGCCATAAACTAAAAGCAAGTTCAAATACATCAAATATTATTTCACTGGGAGATCCATTGTTACTTGAAGCGAAAAACGGGCTTAAACTTACCTACACTGATCAAGGGGTCGGCGACGTGAACCATTCACCT
>JAYUXX010000102.1:0-2057 GCA_043752765.1 Saprospiraceae bacterium
CTCCTGCACAATTAGCAGTTGTTGCACTTGATGTTGTGAATGTAATGGCAACATCTGTATCACAAACATCCGTTGCTGTTGCCATCCCAAAGACCGGTGTAGCACCACAAGTGATTGTTGTATTAGCTGGAACAAATGTGAATGTTGGTAGCTGTGTATCCACAAATGTCAATGTCTGGCTAGCAGAAGATGTATTTCCACAATGGTCTGTTGCTGTGAATATTCTGGTTGTGGTTCCTCCTGCACAATTAGCAGTTGTTGCACTTGTTGTTGTGAATGTAATAGCAACATCAGTATCACAAACATCTGTTGCTGATGCAATACCGAAGACGGGTGCAACACCACAAGCAATTGTAGTATTTGCTGGAATAAATGTGAATGTGGGAAGCTGTGTATCTACGAATGTCAACGTCTGGCTTGCTGAAGTGGTATTTCCACAATTGTCTGTTGCCGTGAATATTCTGGTGGTGGTTCCACCTGCACAATTAGCAGTAGGAGCAATACTGGTGGAAATATTTATAGATACATTCGAATCACAATTATCCGTAGCAGTGGCTACACCAAATACTGGACTTTCACCACACGCCACTGTTATGTTGGCAGGGATGAAAGTAAAAACAGGATTTTCATTATCAATTACCTTAAATACCTGATTGCAAGATCCAGTGCTTATCCCATCATTAATTGTATACGTTCTGGAAATAAACATGGTATCTGTACCACAACCGGTGCCTGATACAACATCGTCAACTGTGACCGCTACATTCCCACAAGAATCTGTTACTATCACTAGATTAGTATTTGGTGGAGGAACAGATTCAACACAATCAAATGTTCCACCATCTGATGCTGGACAAGTGAATGCCAACGAGCACTCAGGTAACTCGGAGCAAAGATCGCATATGGAAATATTCGCTCCTGAATTCAGGCAAAAGAATAGAAAAATTGTGTCAATATCTGAAGGGTAAGTGAATGTTATGATAGTGCCGGAGCCACCATTCGATAATGTATCGCATGTTCCATTAATAAATGAAAAGGATCCATCTAACTCACCAGTACACCCTTGCCCCTGGCCAACTGATAAGGAAAACTGTTGCGTAACTGATCCAACGGGTCGAAAAAATATAAACTCATGGCAGTTTAGACCTCCTTGTAAACAGTCATCTTGATTTGCCTGTAGGTCTCCACTCAGGCTGGTAGTACCAGATCCACATAGAGGTAAAGTGTTCAGGTTAATAAAAGTTTGATGTTCTGCATCACAGGGCGTCACATCGCATTGAGATAAAAGCGGCCCTGAAAACAAAAGCATTACAATAACGGCTAGCGCGTAATTGTATACATTTCGGAGACTTAAATGTAATATAGATTTACTACAACATCGCTCGGAAATAATGGATTTAAAAAAGTACAATGACTCCATAGGTAATGGGCTTTAGGTGTTAATAATTTAATTAGAGTTTTAATTTTTGAACACGTGGCACAGAGCTAGTACCTGCAAATAATGCTTTGGAGAAAAGCATCCCACTTAAGGGAGTTTGCATCATCATGATCACTCATGAATTTAAAAGGGGCTAGAAATACTTAGGTGTTAATGGAGCGAATGTAGTCCCGGTGGTACATTTTACCAAAATGGAATGGTAAATTCCAAGAGCATGATTTACATTATATATAAGTGAAAATTATAATATATAAAATCCTTATATAAGGAATATTCTGGCTGTTTCTTAACTATTATTAAATTGTAGGTAGTTGAGACAAATTCAGTTTATTTCACATTTTTATACAATCAATATTTTTATTTATATAATTCTTTTATAAAAAATCTATAAAAAATTTAAAAATATTTTGGATTACGTTCTTGAATTTTCCAGATTCAATTCCATTTGGTGATTCTTTTTTTTAAATCAAATTTTAATAACGATCTTTTAACATTATTACGAATGCTTTCAATACCTGTACATGAGGATTTCGCGACTAGAATTAGTACAATATATCATCACACTTTTATATAATTATAAGCTCCTGCATTCGATTGTGTTAATAAATTAACAACCTAG
>JAYUXX010000103.1:0-2050 GCA_043752765.1 Saprospiraceae bacterium
TATCGGGCTCAACTAATTCATCTCCTGTGGAAATAACAATTACGCGTGGTAATTTACTAACCTGCACTTGTTTCTTTCCTGCAGCTGCTAGTATCCCTATTTCACCAGAAGAGATTCGTCTTCCTGATGTAATCAACAGATCACCCTGTTTACGGTCTGTTCCTTTTCGATGAATATTCTGGCCCTTAAGCACATTCTCTTTTATAATATTGACACTGCCATTCTTAATTTCCAACCATTCATAGGGAATAATGGTGTCGGCACCCAAGGGTAAGATTGAACCTGTCATGATTTCCAGGCATAGCCCGGCATCTGTTAAAGTTTGTTGCTCCGATCCTGCTGCAGCCATTCCCTGGATACCAAAGGATTTTATTCCTTTTTCATAAGCCACATAGCGCATTGCAATCCCATCCATGGATACTCTGTGAAAGGAAGGCATATCTAAATCTGCATAAATGTCCTCACGCAAAATTCTACCCATACAATTTTCCAGGGACAGACTTTCCACCCCAAAATCAAGAAGGTGAAGCTTTAAAATGGCATCTGCCTTTTCAACTGAAATCGGATGTGCAGACATGGTCTTTTATTGGAAACAAAAATCGATAATGGCTATCTGCAATTGTTGATTTGCAATTCCGAAAATTTGAAAGACCGCATATTATTCCAAAATGAATATATCAATCACACATAAATTTGGCCATGAAGAGATGTTCACCGGATTGAATATTGAGTATATAAAAGCCATTCGTCAGATTATCAACATCAATAAATTGATCTGATCCTTCGCCCTTATCTACAATTTTACCAACAACATCAATAACAGAATACGTAAATGATCCATCAATGCCAGTCAAATAGAGTTTGTCATACGCCGGAACCGGATAGACTTGTATGGATCTAGCTTGTGGAAAATCAGTAGCTAATAAGATCACATTCACAGTGTCTGAAACTGTTGAGCATCCCGCCGCAAAATTCAGTTCAGCGTGATAATTTCCATTTAAAGAAGCTGTATAGTTCGCATTTTCGGCTCCAGGTATTAATACATTGTCCCGATACCATTGATAGGTGAGTGCTGAAGCGGATAGTGATAGCATATTTTGATTCACTAAAACTGAAACTTCCGGTACTGTAAAAGGATCTGTGTTAAACGCGAGCTCGTCTGTTCCGCAATGGTTAGATCCGGCGATAGAGATAAATCCGGCCTCACTACCGGCCACCACCTGGATAGTTGACTGGTCTTCATTATTTAAAATTTGCCAATCTGAAGGAAATGTCCAATCGAATGTATCAACCTCTAATGAAATAACTGTATAGGTCATCACGTCACCTGCACACGGAATTAAATCTCCGGTAAGATTAAAAATGGAAGGTAGTTCCGATGGTCCGGCAGTTACATTTATTTGATTTGAACTGCCACAACTGTTATCTCCTCTCACAGAAATTATTCCTGAATTTGAGCTTGCTACAACGTGAATAGTATCATTATTTGGATTTCCAAGTATTTGCCATCCAGCCGGAAAAAACCATGAATAACTATCTACGTTTTGCGAATTGACAGTAAATGTCACGGTGTCCTGTTCACATGGAAAATTGTTACCAACCAAATCAGAAATACCGGGTAGTGTATTACAGTATGGCAGCACTTCGATATCGGATCCATACCCAAAAATCCATGCTGTTCCGTTTGGATTGGGTACTCCGGCCACTCCATGAAGTGGATAATTGGTGATATAGCCTGCTCCCCAGGTTTGTCCACCATTATACGTGATGTAAGCGCGGCCTTCTGCATTCGTTCGGCCTACTACAATTCCGGTATCTGGTGTGATGAAATACACGCCATCCCAAAACCGCTCAATAGGCAGTGTCAGGGGAGTCCATGTAGTACCCTTATCTGCAGTATGCCACATTGTTTTCTTGAAACTTGAAGTCACCAGCCATCCTTCACCATTGAGGAAAATAGCTTGTTCATACTGTAGTCCCGCTTCCGGGGGTGTAAGCAGTTCCCAACTTTCACCACTATTATTACTCCTGAGGAGAATGCCGTTGAACC
>JAYUXX010000104.1:0-2049 GCA_043752765.1 Saprospiraceae bacterium
GGAAGTTTGCACCGGTGCTTCTGCAACTTTCTTACGCCAATAGTAAAATGTGCCAATTGCTAATTGATGCTTTCTGCAGTATGCTGATGCACTCATACCAGATGCAATACATCGACTATTATGATCAGTCATGCTGATGACATTTCTGCTTCCCATGATTATTTATCTTTGGGGTAAAGGTATCAGCCAGCTTTAACCACAGCAAGGTCGAGTAGCCAAACGGGATTTCACCGTAAGGCTCTCACAGAACCGTGCATGATAGTCTCCCATCACACGGCTCTTTCAGATCAATTACAATCAATTACTAAGGATGCAGCATTTGCCAGTGCACAAAAAGAGCAGGGTTAGATTTATATATTCGTTTTAAATAAAATATAGCATTCTTCTTGCTCATTTTCCTGATTTTCTCTACCCATCTGATAATATTCAAATGAAGTCGCCACCATAGACCGGTAGTTGTCCACTTATTAATTTTACAGTAATAGTTCATCCATCCCCTTACTAGAGAATTTATGATCTTCGCTAATTCCTGTATGGGAACTTTCAATCGCTTAATGTTCAACCGGCGTAAACTTTCCAGCACTCTTACTTTTGCTTTCTTGCTCATACACGGTGTAAACAAAAGCCGAATTCCCTTTTTCGTTGGACACATTCTTGGTCTAAACGTGAAACCTAAAAAATCAAATTGCACTTTCTTGTGTTGCTCCTTATGATTTTCATTCCGGCAATACACAATTTGTGTTTTGCTTTCATTTAACGAAAGCTTACATTGGTTCAGTCGCTCAGCGATTTTGTCCCTGATATACAAGGCTTGCTTTTCACTTCGGGCATGCACTACAATATCATCACAATACCGCTCAAAACGGATATAGGAATAGTATTTCTCCATCCATTTGTCGAAAGCGAAGTGAAGAAATATATTGGCCAGCAAAGGGCTGATTACTCCGCCCTGAGGTGTTCCTTTCTCTTTCTCCTTTAGTAACCCTTCACTCATGACACCTGCTTTCAGCCAACGGCTGACATAAAGCAGAATCCATTTCTCCTTTGTATAGTACTGCAATGCCTTTAACATCAGGTCATGATTCAGATTATCAAAAAAACCTTTAATATCCAAATCTACTACCCATGCGTATTGATTCGTGCAACGCATCTCGGTTCGCAGCAAAGCCATATGCGCATTTCTGCCCGGACGATATCCGAAACTGTCGGGATGAAAACTGCTTTCCACCTTTGGCTCCAAATAATTCTTCACAACCTGTTGTGCAATACGATCCTCTACTGTGGGTATACCAAGACTTCTGGTGCCTCCTGAACCCTTTGGAATTTTCACTTCCCGTACCGGAGAAGGAATATAACTTCCTGAGGTCATTCGATTCCATAGTTTATACAGATTGGCCGATAAATTCACCGAATAATCTGCAAGGCTTTGCCCGTCGATTCCTGCACTGCCAGCATTCGACTTTACTTTACTGTAAGCTTCCAAAACCATTTTCCTGGTAATTGGATGTTCTTTTGTTTCGTAATAATCAATCATCCCTTTTAAAGTTGTTGTTCACTATGAAACTGATCTGATCCAGCCCTTCGCTCCTTCTTCCTTTCGAAAAATATCATCACTACTACGACTGAATCCGCCCCTGCATGATCCTGTGTTCGCCTTGCAGGTTCTCTGCTTGTGCTGCACTTCTACTCAATCATGCAAGTTCCCTTGTTCCATTAAAATGCCTGAGTATGATTCCTGCTACCTCTGCACCGCCTGTCATTTAGCCCACTCCAGATTACAGCTGCTAAACTCAATTCCGAAATATCTACATATATATTTCGTTTTGACAGGGTCTATGACCATATCGATGTTTTAACGGTAATTCAATTTTGTTCAGCTCTCATACTCGTACCTGACGAATCTTCTTCGCCTTTTCTCTAATCGCTCAGCACCTTTGCCTTTCGGACAAAAGCACCATTGAGTGGTTTGCAAGGTCTGTCTGTCAGCCCTTACGGTGGGTCAACCACCATCATTTTAATAGCATGCTTATTTATTAGCTTCAAGGCACA
>JAYUXX010000105.1:0-5177 GCA_043752765.1 Saprospiraceae bacterium
ATGTTTTCCTGCTCGAGCAGGTTGTCAGGAGTTTCAATCTTCCCACGGCCCCTTGTCAAAAAAGCCAAATGAATGATTGGCGCCTCAACAAAGTATCGGATGTACCCCATTTCTTTTGACCTGATCTTAAGGCCCAGGGGAATTTCCACGTATTGAAGACTATAATTGATTTTTACACCATCGGGCAAAGGCTTATCTCCGGTTTGTAAAAGCTCATCACTCAGATCAGATTTCGGCAGATAATTGCCACCCGTCTCATAGCGGAATGTTCCACCCTCATGGAATGCCAGATTAATCCCTGTAGTCAGAGAATAACTTTCGTCAAAATAAAAATCAGCAGTTGTACCCAACTTTAGACCAAAACTACCCCCTGTCCGTACGATCTGATTATCGTTATTATTGATCCAGGAAATCATCGGACTGGTCTGAAAGCCAATACGGATGGTTCTGTCCTGGCTTATCAGGGTCGTATTCAGATACACCATCACTATGGCGACACACAATATCTTTGTAACTATTCGTTTCATAATGCTTAAACGCTCAATGAGCTCTTTATTCTGGAATTCCCGGCTAAGATGAAATTTGTCAAGATTATAATAAAAGTAAATGCCTTTTTGTTTTGGCTCTCCTTTATTCTCTTACTATCCTGCAAAAGGGAAGAAGCCACAAATATACCCGATGTGTCTGACATTGATGTAGAAGTTGATTTGAATCGGTTTGAGCAGCAATTACTCGCAGATACGACCATCGATGCCGCTCGGCTTCAGCAACTTATGCGCGAACACCCTGCTTTTTCGAAGATTTACTTTGATCATGTCATGCCTAAGACGGATGATATTCAGATTACAACTGACGAAGAGACCCGATACCAAAACATCCTCGCCTGGATTAAACATCCACGAACCCGCTGGTTGTATGATACTATTCAGACAACATTTCCGAATCTGGAAGAAGTTGAATCCGAGTTGGAAAGTGCATTTCGATATGCGAAATACCATTTTCCGGAAAAGGAAACCCCCAGGATATATACCACAGTTTCCGATTTTGGGTATTTCCCATTTGTATATGCCGAGGATAGCCTGACGGACGGAATCGGTATTAGCCTGGAAATGTTTCTGGGAGAAAAATTTCCTTATCTGGAGTATACCGGATTGAATAATGCCTTTTCTGATTACCTCACGCGCTCCTACAACAAGGAACATATTACCCGGAGGACATTAGAGGTTTGGGTAGATGATCTCGTGGGTGCACCATCGGGTGAACGTCTTCTGGATCTTATCATTGACAGAGGAAAGAAATTATATATCATTCAGTCCCTGATGCCTGAGGCCCATGATTCGGTGATCATTGACTACTCTACCGAAAAATTGAAGTATGTAGTGGATAATGAACGCAACATCTGGTATCACTTTACTACCCAGGAAATGCTCTATGAAACCTCCCTCAATAAAATCCAGAAGTACATTGGTCCAAGCCCAACTTCCCCCGGTATGCCACCTCAAGCTCCTGGAAATACGGGTTCGTGGCTAGGCTGGCAGATTATCAAGGCCTATATGAAGTCACATCCCGAGACCACGTTGAAAGATTTGATTGCACTGCAGGATGCACAGATGATTCTGGATGAATCAGGTTATCGGCCTCCCAGATAAAACATTCAATTTGGGCTTCTATCTTTAACGACCTTGGCTCAATTTTTGTCCTTTTAATTTACCTCTCTAAGTTTATTAGTTTAGATAGTGAGTCAAGTTGAACATTGATCCATATTACCTTTTGAAATGTGATTTAATTTTTTTCTAAATACAACCCAAATGGAAAGAGCAATTCCTCTTGTTGATTTAAAAAAATTCACTTCCGGAACCGCGGAAGAAAGGAAAGTTTTTGTAGATGAATTAGGCCATGCATTCCAGGAATTTGGTTTTATTGGTGTCGTCAATCATGGTATCTCTAAAGATCTGGTGGATAGGTTTTATAAAGAGTCGAAAGCCTTTTTCTCATTGCCAACGGAAATAAAATCGAAGTATGAATTAAAAGGCTTAGCAGGACAGCGCGGTTATACGTCTTTTGGGAAAGAGCATGCCAAACAAAGTAATGTTGGGGATCTAAAGGAATTTTACCAGCTTGGCCAGGAAGCTGAAACAGATCATCCTTTAAAATCGGAATATCCGGACAATGTCCATGTTGACGAGACACCGGCATTTACAAATACAGGAATTGAACTCTATCAGGCCTTTCAATCTTCCGGTGCAAATGTGTTAAAAGCGATTGCTATTTATCTCGGTCTTTCTGAAGATTATTTTGATGAGAAAATCGATATGGGAAATAGCATACTGAGAGCCATTCATTATCCGCCGATCACCTCCGAACCAAAATCTGCTATTCGCGCAGAACAGCATGAAGACATAAATCTCATTACGCTTTTAGTAGGTGCATCCGCGGGCGGTTTGCAAATATTGGACATGAAAAACCAATGGCTTGATATCGTACCGGGCGAAGAAGAAATTGTTGTGAATGTGGGAGATATGCTTCAACGACTCACCAATAATTATTTGAAATCGACTACACATCGCGTTGTGAATCCACCACGTGAGGAATGGCATAGACCAAGATTATCTATTCCTTTTTTCCTGCATCCGAAAAGTGAAATGGATCTCACTTGCCTTGAAAGCACTGTTACTGAAGAAAATCCATTGGGCTATGATTCGATTACAGCGGGTGAATACTTAAATGAAAGACTGAGAGAGATTGGGTTGAAGAAGTGATTTGAAAATTCTGGCTTGAGAGTATTAATCATTTTCACACCAAGGCAACGGAGAAAAAAAGATACGGTGACTAAGTTAGTCCTTCCCATTTATCATTATTGCCGGTTGAATACGTTTTCCGGGTTTTAATCCTTTCTTTTTGTCGTTCAATAATTAGTGATGCAATTCCTTCCGCAGGAGGAACCGTCGGCGATTTTAATGCACGCTGAATCTTATATTCTTCAACATCCAGCCTATATAGTGAACTCAATAAGAGATCAACATTGTCTCTCATCATTTCTTCTACTCGCTGTGTAAATAGTACTAACAATGCTTCCTCATCCAGGATGGATTCAACCTCCGGAAGGATGATGGCTAAGGGGTCAGGATGGTTTGTTTCTTCAGACATAATTTAACTGCTTAATAGAAGTTCTTCAGAGTTTGTTCAAAGATCTCTTGCTATTGTGTGGTGTATGCTCCAACAAACCCTTTATAATTTTCTTGGCAGCAGGAGAAAACTCCATGCAGCGGCGATATTTTCTTTGTTTGACTTAAAGAGAAAACTAATCTATCTCCTTTGTCGTCGTTCGGAGTTTGCTCCAACAACCCCTTTATAATTTTCTTGGCTGCTGTTAAAATGTCTCTTCCTGCGAAGCAATATAGTACGCGACTTTCGCAGCATTCTCCTGGTAATCAAATTCCAATGGCAGATCGAAATCATTTTTCTTAAAATACGCGCCCATTTTCGGTCCTGTCACAAACTCAACATCTATCTCTTCATAGCATTGGATCAGTCCTTCTATTTTAAAAGATAATGGAGCTGACCGAAATCTTCCTTTCGTCTGACGGGCTAGGATAACGATCCGGTCGGGACTGATCTCATCAAAATACGAATGCACTTTTGCCTGAAACTCTCTTACACTTGCGTTGTCTGTATCATTTTTCAGGATTAGGAATTTAAATAGCCCTGTGATGTTTTTAATAATTCCATATCCATCCTTTTCTACGACATAGAAAATGGCCTTTATCTTATCGATGTGAATTCCGATTACTTTCATTGTATGAATTGCTCGGGAGAAATTTCATCCCAGCTACCTTTCTGCGCTACCTGTGTTTCTTAAGATTGGTTTTTTTTCGCTAAAGGATGACTTACTAAGGCAAGTATATCCTCCAGGTAAGTTCGTTCATTGGATAGGCGAGGAATTTTAGCCTGACTTCCTGCTTTTCCTTTTTTGTAAAGCCACTTTCTAAAAGTACCTTTTGGCAGAACAGTTAACCTGAGCCTGTCAAGCGCCATTCCCTTGTATCGTTTTGCCTCGTAGTCTCCATTTAATCCTTGTAATGTCTGATCAAGTTGATCAGCATATTGCTCGATATCAATTGGGGCTTTGTCAAATTCAATGAGCCAGTGATGGCCACCTCTTCCTGCAACCGTCATGTGCACTGGAGCAACTGTATAATCGGATACCATCACGTTTAAACTCTTTGACGTGAGTTCGATCGCGCGATCCGTGTTATCAACCATCACTTCCTCGCCAAATGTATTGATGTACTGTTTGGTTCGGCCGGTGATGCACAAACGGTATGGGTCAGTGGATGTAAAACTTACTGTATCCCCGATTTTATAGCGCCATAGGCCACCATTGGTAGTAATGACCATGGCATAGGGCTTATCAATCTCTACTGCTTTTAACGGAATGGCCTCAGGCGTAGGATGATTCCATTGTTCTTCCGGAATAAATTCATAAAATATGCCGTTGTCGGGAAAAACCAGGAGACCTTCCTGACGGTCGTTCGTATCCTGCGAAGCAAAGTAACCCTCTGATGCATTGTAGATTTCCTGAAACGAGAATTTGTCTGTAGGAAACATGTTCCTGAATTGTTGCTCATAGGGTCCGAAACCCACGCCGCCGTGCATGTACCCTGACGCGTTTGGCCAGATTTCAAGCATGTTGTCACAACCTGTTAGTTCAAGCATTCTGCGGAAAAGCACTAGTGTCCATGTGGGTACACCTGCAAATACGCCTACGTTTTCTTTACTGCATACGCGTGCCATGATCTCGATCTTCTCTTCCCATTCGGGGAGGAGGGTAGTTTTAAAATCAGGAGTAAAAAATGGTCTTCCGATCCAGGGGAGATGATGGCGCATGATAGCCGAGACATCACCGTAGCGAATGTCCGGATGAGCCGTCTTTGTGATGCTTCCCGTCATAACCAGGTTCTTATCGGCAAATACTCTGACTTCTGGATTACGATGGTAAAGAAGGGCAAGGGTATACCACCCTGCGCGATTTACGGTATGGTTGAGATGTTCAGGTGTGACCGGGATAAACTTGCTTTTATCTGCTGTGGTGCCCGATGATTTGGCAAACCACGTTACCAGGCCGGGCCATAGAATATTGGTCTGACCTTCCATCATCCTGAATATCTGGGTGCGGA
>JAYUXX010000106.1:0-5175 GCA_043752765.1 Saprospiraceae bacterium
TCTCCTCCTTGCCGTGCAGGTTTATAAATAAAAATATTCTCTGAAACGAGTTGGCCAAAGTCTTTATCGGGGGTAACCATAAATACTTCATATCCTTCCTTCTCGGCTATCTTGGCAAGGGTACCGATCACATCATCAGCCTCATAACCTGAAGCTTCGAGGATAGGAATATTATAAGCTTCGATGATACTGCGGATATAGGGTTCAGCGATCCGGATATCTTCCGGTGTCTCCTGTCGATTTGCTTTGTAATAAGGAAACTCCTGGACTCTCACATTTGGAGATTTGTGATCGAAACATACAGCCAAATGAGTGGGCTTGCGATTGTTGATAACATCTTCAAGTGCATTGACGAAGCCAAACATTGCGCTGGTGTTCAGTCCTTTACTTGTAATGCGAGGACTACGTATGAAGGCATAGTAGGCTCTGTATATTAATGCATAAGCATCTAGTAGGTATAGGGATGGTTTGGCCATTTGATTTTATTCGAACTGTATTCGAGGCGCTAAATATAGTAAGTTGTGAGTTGTCAATTGTGAGTTGGAAGTGGTCAATTGTGAGTTGGAAGTGGTCAATGGTTTCGTGAGGCGTGAGGCGTCATCTGTGAGATAAGCTTGTGCATATTGCTAAGAATAAATTGTTTTTTGTATTATTAATGATAAAACAGCTTTCCCGGAGACACCAATTGAGGGAATTGAATTGACAGGGATTGCAGTCCAGTTTAAGACACACGTAAAACCAACTTGCAGATGTCGATCAGAATCTTATCAATCGATGGTGGGGGGATCAGAGGTCTGTTCCCTGCAACCATACTTCGCCAGTTAGAAAAGGATCTTGGAAAAAAAGTCACGGATGTATTTGATGTGATTATTGGCAGTGCCACTGGAGGCATTATTGCAACAGCCATTGCAGCCGGTCTGCCGATGGAGGTGATTCAGAATATTTATCTCGAAGAAGCCAAAGACCTGCTTCCGAAAAGTTATCAGCGGCAATAGCTTCTCTTAATTCCCCTTAATTTATTCAGAGCGAAATACACAAATAAAGGACTGTATAAAGCATTCAACAAACACCTTTGATCAGAAAAAACGCTTGGTGACGTATACCAGCATTTTGGCGAAAAACCCATTTTCCTGATGCCGGCATTGAATCTGAACCCATATCTGACAGCGACCGAAATACCGGGTTTCAAACCAGTCCTGTTAAGTACCGTCCTGAAAAAACATGCGAATGAAAAATTAATTGACATCGCGATGCGTACGTCAGCTGCAGCCGTGAATCTCCCCATCTATCAGCAATATGCTGAAGGTGGAAATTATGAGAATGACCCTTGTGTATTTGGCCTTTCATTTGCTTTAAATCAAAAACCGGATACAGATCATACTTCACTGCTTGCAAACCAAAAGCTTGGTTTAGGGAAAACTCCATCGGAAATTAAATTATTCTCTCTTGGGTGCGGAAGCACTGGCTCTTCTTACTTCACGGATAAGCATTTAAAAAACCCTGACTGGGGACTCTTCAAATGGCAACGCTATCTGATATCGCTCGTCATTGATACCAATATGGTTGCCAATCGATACATATCAGAGGAAATTTTACCAACAGAAAATTATCTCCGCGTCAATGCATATTATAAAGATGAATCTGCTCCGGATGTGTTGCGAAATAAAAAATTAAAAATCGATGTCACGGACTGGGAACAACTACTCGCTGTCCGTAGATATGCCAAACAAACATATGAAGTAAATAAAATGTCAATTCTTTCTTTTATTAACACTCCATGATATGTCAAATGCATTTTTAATCCTTACGCTTACCATTGCTTCCTTAGGTTTTATTGTCTGGCTTTTTTTTATCTACATCTTTACGCTTACCTGTACGATACCAGATCATGTACGACGCAAATTCACCCTATGTCTATCGGATATTGCGGCGACGAATATTGGGCGTTTTTAATTATGCGCTCGTTCCCATCTTTGTTATTTTTTGTACAAAATGGATCGAACATCCCTCATTATCTGACCTGAATATTTCATTCCAATGGAATAAAGAAGTTGCCATGTATACGTTTGCAGGGCTTGCCATCGTGTTAATCTTTAGTTTGTTATCATCTCCCCGCCAGAGCAATCTGGAACAGTTTCCGGAAGTTCGGATCCGGTTTTGGCGTCCAAATATTCTGATCATGAGTGCGCTATCCTGGATAGCTTACATAGCGGCATATGAATTTTTTTATAGAGGCTTGTTATTCCAGATATTGCGAATGGCTTTAGACAATGATGTACTGGCTATTGTAGGATGTACAGCGTTGTATTGTCTGTCACATTATTTCAAACTCAACCGTATCACTGTAGGTTCCATTATTTATGGAGCTGTATCGTGTTATGTAGTGTTGATTACGGACAGCTTACTACCTGCGATGATTTCACACACAGCCATGAGTTTGTTTGTAGAATGGTTATCGATCAAGCATCACCGTGAAATGTTTGTGTTACGGACATAATATTCAATTCCTTTCTATTATAAATCCAAGATTACTTCAAATTTCTAAGACGCGTTACAGGTGGTATAATGTAACCAATAATGTATCCTCCACACCGTTGCGGTATTTCTATCCAGAAAATGTAGAAGACATACAATCTATTGTTTCAGAAGCTGAACATGAAAATTGGCGTGTGCGTGCTGTGGGTTCCGGACATTCCTTTTCCGAGGCAGCGAAGGGCCGCGATTTTCTAATGGATATAAAGCATCTAAGGGATGCGAAACGTTATGATGGTCCGGCTAAGGTTGCTCACCAAAATGCAAATTATGTTTTGGCTGATGCCGGCATAATGATACGGAGGCTAAACAGATTACTTGACGAAATGGGATTGGCGCTTGAGAACATGGGCACAGTTGATTTTCAAACCATATCCGGAGCCCTTATGACCGGCACGCATGGAACCGGAATAAAAAAACCTGCATTTCCTGATATGATGCGGGCCATTCGGATGGTTGGAACCAATAGTGAATTAATCCAAATAGAGCCCACTAATGGAATTACAGATCCTGCAATTCACAATGCCTCGCATTCTATTAAACTTATCCAGGACGATGATATTTTTCATAGTACGGTATTGAGTTTTGGAGGAATGGGTATTGTGTATCAACTCGTGGTGGAGGTGATGCCCAGATTTATGATCCAGGAGTATCGCTATCTCGACAAATGGTCCAATCTAAAACAACAACTCCAGAGCGGTGAATTTATGCAGAAGGTATATGACAATGACTTCGTTGCCTTTAGAGTGAATCCCTATAAATTAAAAGGTGACCATCTGTGCTCGATTGTGGTTCAAAACGTAGTCAATACTCCAACTCCGGGTCGGCGTGGCAGGAGAAATTTTTTGGCCGGTCTGCTTGCGAATCGTGAAGCGATCATCGAAGGAGTGATCAATTCAACGAATACAAATCCAAAACGAACAGCAAATAAAATTCAAACCGCATTAAAATATTCGGCAGTTAAAAATTATAGGGATATCAGCTACAAAATCTTTTACCAAAGTGGTTCAGCTGTGCTGCGATATGGAATCAGTTCAGAGTTTGCATTTGATGCGGATGCGGAAAAAACAGTAGAAGCGCTTGAATTTATTTTTCATCAAACGGAGTATTACGAAGATTATGCGGAGCTGTATCATCCCTCACATATACCGGTGAGATTTGTAAAACCTTCACATGCCTATTTATCATCGTGTTATAACAGGCATATAGCTTACATCGATATTCCAACCCTCTATAGTACGATCGGGTATATGAGTTTGTTAAAGAGATATCAGAATGCCATGATCAAGCTAGGAGGGATTCCGCATTGGGGTAAAATTAATAACATGTTATATCTGCAGAATGATTTTATCAGGGAACAGTTTCCTATGATTGATCAATGGATTAAGGTGCGGCATAAGATGGATCCTAAGGGGACGTTTTGGAAAGATTTTATTATTTCGATGGGATTGAAGTAAAGCAAAGGCGGAAAGGCGGAGCTGAATATCTGAATAATGGATTAAAAACTATTGATCCTGCGCCTGTTGGAAATAAATTAGTTACAGGAGCGCTTGACACTTTACTTGCAGTAGAAACTGAAAGGCGTATAAAATTATTGATTGCGGGGGTAAGCAACCAGGCAGGCAAGGACATTTCAATATTGATCAACAAATCGTTTTCTGATTTATCATCCTCCGCGAATAAAGCAAAACTAAATTCAGTTTTATTATCTCTCTTTGATACTAGCAGCTCTGATTCGCTTTCATCTTTTATTAGCAGATCTGTCAACCAGGTTGATCTCGAAGGATTGGGTCTTAGTTTGCGTGATGATATTTTTAGAAGCAGTCTGCGACCTGAAATTGATTCGATTGCGCGCACGGCCGTCAGAGCCATCTTTGATGAAATCAGAAAGGATAATACGGCGCAGGGATTCTTTGCCAATATCCGGAACATCATTTTCCTCGTCGTAGGTCTTTTAGGATTGATGATCGCTTTATTATTCTGGCTCAACAGATGAAGGTCAATGCAGATGAACAAGGTGTTTTTAAATGCAATTGAAAATCTTGACCACTCAACTGCCATGCATGTCAAAAAATCAGTCGAAAGAGAGGCACGCCAGAAAGAGATGTTGAAACATGTGGATGCCATGCTGAAGAAGGAACAAATCCTGGGCAGGGGGCAGACCTGATAATCCCATATCACCTCTTTCCCTCTTTTTTGTCGAAATTTGGGCTCTTAGTACGATCCTGTGGCAAAAACCATCAAAAAACAAACGAAGAAGGACACCTCTCCCGGCACATTTGCCAGGGTTCCAATCAAGTGGTTAGGGCCCATCCTGGCGCTGCTGGGAACGCTCCTCTATATCCAAACTACAGGGTTTGAGTTTACTCAGGATGATGCCATTGTCATCAACGACAATATGTATACAACGGAAGGCATCAAGGGGATTGGGGGATTATTGAGCCATGATACATTCTATGGCTACTTTAAGGATGAAAATAAGACCAGGCTCGTCAGCGGAGGCCGATATAGGCCATTGACTCCTATCATGTTTGCTATTGAGAGGGAGATCGCAGGTCCTAAACCATGGTTTAGTCACTTCATCAGTGCACTCAGTTTTGGGTTTCTGTGCTGGGTCTTATTTGGCTTTACAAAGGAATTATT
>JAYUXX010000107.1:0-2043 GCA_043752765.1 Saprospiraceae bacterium
GTTCAGTGTTGCGGTATTCTCCTTCGCGATTAGCTAATGCTGCTGTCAAGGGTCCTGCCTTCGATAATAATTCAGGATAGGAAATATAAATAGTGCCAACATCATCAATGTAGTCTGTAAATGTATAGGACAAAACTCCTTCTACCGCTACAATAAAAGAACCTGTAAGTAATTTCAGTCCTCCTCCAAATTGAAGTGAAGGTTGAAGTTTACTATATGGTTTTTGTTCGGGATAGTCATCAAGATATTGCCCCTCGGTACCTAGCGGATGTAATGCAATCTTTTCTCCCTGATAAGTCGTCATAGGATTCATATAGAATAAACTGGCGCCTGCTGTTGCATAAGGGGTAAATGCATTTTCAGATTCATAATTAAATCCAAGAAGGTTCCAATCTACACCCCCTGCCAATTGAATAATAGGTGAAAAGAAATTAAGATTTCGTGCACGTGTATTTTCTTTATCACTCAAGGCGTCATCACCGGACAAACGTGAATACATGAGATCACCCCTTATCTGAAACCGGGGACTTAATTGATAGCCCGTATGAATTCCAATTACAGGGGCGATGAGTGCTCTGAATCCATTTTCCGTATTGTAAGATGAGAGATCTCCCTGATAATTTGAAATGCCGAGAATAATACCAATATCTCCCTGAGCATGAGATCCGGGAAGACTAAGGATACTTGAGAAAAAAAGTAGGCTTACAAACCTGAGTATTGGCACCATCTTATCGAATGATATGTACAAAAACTGGTCGGGGTGAAATTTATAGTAAAATTATAGAACGCTCAAATACTGGAAAAAGGTTAAAACCTTCTTAAGAAATTTTCAAATGCTCCTAAATGTCAGGGAATACGGGTTGTTCATCCAAAATAATAAAGGTCATACAAACAATAAATTAGTTTTACAGGTCTTTAGTAGAGACCCCGAACTCATGAAAATTAATCAAATGCACATAATCAATAAATTAATATGCTTTACCCTTCTGCCAGTGGGAATGCTGTTCACCCCTTTGCTTGCCCAGGAAAAAATGGAAACCTGGCATCATCAGAGCGGTAGTAGTGAATTCCCAACAGGTATTGGATCTGAAGAATGGTATTCGGGATCAGGGAATACTACATCCCGCAAGATCATCGTAGCAATTTTGGATAGTGGTGTTGATGTTGAGCATCCTGACCTGAAAGAAAATATTTGGATTAATCCGGGTGAGATTGCTGGCAATAAGAAAGATGATGATCGCAATGGGTACATAGATGACATTCATGGATGGAATTTCCTGGGTGGACCTGATGGTCGTAGTGTCGTTAAGGAGTCCTTTGAAGTAACCCGGGTATATGCCATGGAAAAATCAAAATGGGAGAATGCCAATCCAGCAAAACTAAAAGGTAAAAAGAAAAAAAAGTATGAAAAATATCTGAAAGTAAAAGATATTGTTGAAACCAAAATTGAAAATGCAAAAGCGCAACTTCAGGAAGTGATTGAGTTGGAGGAAGTGGTCATGACTGCGCTGATGGCAGCTAAGGAGGAATTGAATGGCGATAGTCTTGATGTAGTACAATTAGATAAATCTTCAAATCCTGCTGTGTTGACAGCAACCAAGATCATTCGTAATGTACAGGAACAAGGCATACCTGTAAAAAGTATTGATTGGCTTATTGATGTTGCCAGAGAACAATTTGCTGAACAGAAAAAGCCGAATGAAGACATCATTAATATTCAATATAATCCTGAATATAATTCCCGAACTATAATTGGAGATACGTATACTGATTTCACGAACCGGACTTATGGAAATAATCTGGTGAGTGGTGAATTTTCATATCATGGTACACATGTAGCGGGAATTGTTGGAGCCATTCGTAATAATGGGATAGGTACGGATGGTATAGCCGATAACGTAGCCATCATGAGTTTGAAAATTGTCCCTGACGGTGATGAAAGGGATAAAGATGTTGCCAATGCGATAATGTATGCTGTGGACAATGGTGCGGAGGTGATAAATATGAGTTTTGGAAAAGGATTTTCTCCTGAGAAGAAGTTGG
>JAYUXX010000108.1:0-2043 GCA_043752765.1 Saprospiraceae bacterium
GTTGGTTTGATTGGGAGTTCCAATAGATTTATTCCCATTAGACTTTTTTTCTCCAATTTTGCACCCTTATCTGAGGAATATGCAGGAAGAGTCAAAAAGCTGGTATCAGCGATTGCGTCATGGTATACAGACTGCCACCAAATCCAAAAAGGAAACTCCCGATGGATTATGGCATAAATGCGATAATTGCAACGAAACCAGTACGGTTAAAGATCTCAAGGAGAATTTTTACAAATGTCCCAAGTGTCAGTACCATGAGCGCATAGGTTCAAAAGAATATTTCCATCTGATTTTTGATGATCAGTATACCCGACTGTTTGATGATCTGGTTTCCTATGACTTCATGCAATTTACCGATCTGAAACCCTATGGTGACCGGTTGGTTGAAGCAAGGAAGAAAACGGGGATGGATGACGCCATGGCCGTTGCATCCGGTCTTTTAGACGGGCACCCGCTCGTAATCGCAGCCATGGACTTCAAATTCATTGGAGGAAGTATGGGATCAGTGGTAGGAGAGAAAATCAGCAGGGCAATCGATTATGCGATCGCCCATAAATCTCCGCTAATGATTATCTCGCGATCCGGTGGGGCAAGAATGATGGAAGCTGCATTTTCGTTAATGCAAATGGCAAAAACATCTGCAAAGCTTTCTCAGCTTTCTGCCGCCAAAATTCCGTACATCTCCCTGATGACAGATCCAACAACAGGTGGTGTGACCGCGAGTTTTGCCATGTTGGGAGACTTTAACCTGGCAGAACCAGGTGCCTTAATAGGCTTTGCCGGTCCACGAGTGATCAGAGAAACCATTAAAAAAGATCTGCCTGAAGGATTTCAAACATCAGAATTTCTTCTCGAACACGGCTTTCTTGACTTTATTGTTGATAGATCGGAACTCCGATCAAAATTGGCAACGCTGCTGATGCTACTTGAAAATAGTCCTGTCATTGAGACTGACTCTCTCACTCCAACTCAACAAGAAGAAATTTCCCAATCCACGGATCACACAGCGTAATCATGTCCTCAATCCACTGAGGACCATAGTTCGCATAGAAGGAAAGAAAATTCTCATGTCGTTCCTGAAGGCCTCCATTTGGAAATAGTTTTTCTCTGAGGCGTTCGATGCGCTTTAGTTGTGTGTCTTGTTGTTGCTTTTCCGTTCGCCAAAGCCGTGATGCGAGTTGTTCAAACTGTTTAATCTGTTTGGCTTCTTCAGCAAGTATGGCTTTTGATAATGTCGGATCTAGTTTTTCGGCTTTTGAGGCAAGTTGCTGATAAGCATTGTGAATCATTTCTATTTCAGGATCATAGTTCAAATCAGATTGACTGTGCTTCTGCAGATATTCATTTACAATCACATTAATCTCATGACGCAGATCATTCCACTCGATACCTAATTTGACTAATTGAGTTTGGGTCGCATGATCTATCACGAGAACAGAATTTCGCCTGATAAGCATGGGGAAATGGACTTCAGCTTCCTCAAATTGCTTTTTTCGTTCCAGCCAGTACGCAATTTCACCACCACCACCGATGTAAGCCAGATTTGGTAATAGAAATTCCTGATAAAGTGGTCTAAGGATGACGTTAGGACTAAATCGTTCAGGGTAATCATGCAGTTCCTGCAGAATTTCTACAGTTGAATATGACTTGTTACTTTCTACCCGGACCACGCCCGCGGTTGTTGAATCAATTCGTTCTCGGATTCCTTCAGACATGTAAAATAAATTAACCTGCCTGCAGTAAGCCTGCACCTTAAATCCTTTCGCTTCTAATGCTGCTTGAGTAACCGGAACATGCGTATATGAAAAATGATCTTTTATTTCTTTTTCAAAAATTGGAATGAAAGCTTGTTTAAAATCCCGGTCATCCAGGTTTATAACAACGAGTCCCGTCTTATCAAACAATTTGGCAATTAATAGACTGTGAAAGTGTCCATAGTCTTTTGCTTTGACCAAACAATTTGATAAAAGGTCTTGAATATCTTTTCCAAAAGGTGAATTTTGAAACAACTCACTGACTTGTGTTATCAAACCATCAAGTCCT
>JAYUXX010000109.1:0-2042 GCA_043752765.1 Saprospiraceae bacterium
TCGGGTTTCACATTGTCCGGATGCTAATCAGATCTGGATAGCGGATGGCGTCTACTCACCATATGCGGAAGTGCCGAGGACCAATTATTTTTCAATACCCCCGGGTATCCAGATATACGGAGGTTTTCAGGGAACTGAATCTAGTGTGGGAGAGCGTCTCTATGGAGTTTTTCCTACCGTTTTGAGTGGGGATATTGGAACGTCAAACTTGCAGACAGATAATCTTTACCATGTGATCTATATTCAACCCGGAGCCGAAAATGTCCTTCTGGATGGTATTTCAGTAGAAAAGGGCATGGCTAACGGATCACTCCCGGATCAGCAAACCGGGGGAGGGATCTACAATCTGGGCAAGTTATATGGCAATCAGCTGATCATTCTGAATAACTCTTTGCCATCTATCTATAATGGCACCGGAAGTGAGCTTAGGTCTACAGGCGTTATCGAAATCCGGCAATAACCTTTCGTTTGGTATTTATGGCACGATTATAGGGATGTCCTTCGGGGATTGGCCCAATCATTTTTTTGCTAAAAAGCTCACCCGGATCAACAAAATCATACATTCAGAAAGAATAACGCATTAGTTATTATCATAATGTGTTTCCTATAGTGTAGATTTGCCTACTCCGGTAGAAGTAATTGTATGAAGACCCAGGATCATATCGGTATATTTCTAACTTTGCAATCGCTTTTAGGCCCCCTAGTACCTAATTCTATGCATATCGCCAAACTCAACGTTTTCCTTCTATTCTTTTGTTTTGTTCAAGTACTGGAGGCTCAAACGATCCTTTCAAGGGTGACCTTTCCAATTGACGAACATCAGACCCGCCAGGATCTGGCTAAAGCAGGTATCGACCTTAGCCACGGCCATGGAAAACTCACATCGGATTTTACAACTGAAGTACAGGACTTTGAACTGGCCAGGTTTGATCAGCTAGGCATTCGGTACACCGTTGATATTCCGGATGTTTCGACATACCGTCATCACGCAAATCATGATACGAGAGGTGGGCTCCTGGATTGTCAGGATGATCTATACGATTCAAGAATTCCAAAAAATTTCGAACTAGGAAATATCGGTGGTTATTTTTCACTCTCAGAGGTGATTGACCAACTGGATGCCATGTCGCTCCTTTATCCAGATCTGATTTCTGTAAGGAAGCCCATCGGGACTTTCAAGACCTGGAAAAATAACAGCCTCTTTTGGGTACGTATTTCAGATGAACCCGAAACAGACGAAGAAGAACCTGAAGTTCTCTACACAGGCTTAACTCATGCACGTGAATTTGTTAGTGTAAGCCAACTGTTGTATTACATGTGGTATTTGCTGGAGAACTATGATAACGATCCGCTCATCAAACAAATCATCGATCATACCGAACTGTATTTTGTTCCTGTTGTCAACCCGGATGGTTTGAATTATAATGTCCAGGGGTATGATCCGGTGGAGGATATATTCAGACACAACCATCGCAAAAATTTACGGGACAATGATGAAGACGGTTTTTTTGATCCCAAATATGATGGTGTCGATTTGAATCGCAACTTTGGATCCCATTGGGCATATGATGAAGAAGGTTCATCCAGTTTCGAAGGAAGTGAAGTGTACAGAGGAGCGTCACCATTTTCTGAACCAGAAACAAGAGCCATTGAATTTTTTTGTAATACGCATGAATTTAAATTGGCACTCAATCATCATACGTATGGCAACCTGTTAGTTTATCCATGGGGCTATATTGATGAGCATACTCCTGATTCAACATCGTTCAGCAACTATGCAGAACTGCTCACATCTTCCAATCGGTTCGTGTATGGACGTGGACCTGAGACAGTAGGCTATATGACAAATGGCGACTCAGATGACTGGATGTATTCGGAACTTGGAATTCTTGCTTTTACACCTGAGACCGGTGATCCCGATGATGGTTTTTACCCCCCGCAGGAAAGGATTATTCCTTTATGTCAATCAACTCTGGAGATGAATATTCTCGCAGCAAGGTTGATTAATTCGTTGATCTCTATTACGGATGAATCACCCAGAT
>JAYUXX010000110.1:0-12008 GCA_043752765.1 Saprospiraceae bacterium
GTTGTGATCCAGCAGGAAGAAGCTTTGGCTGAGAATTACAGCTTGTTAAAAAGTATTAAAGCAGTCGGACCTGTGCTGGCATCAAATACAATTATTGCATCACACAATTTTGAAAGATTTTCAGAGAGTCGAAAATTTGCTTGTTATTGCGGGATAGCGCCCTTTGAACATGCTTCGGGTAGTAGCATTAGGAAAAGGACCAAAGTCAACCATTTTGCCGATAAACAATTAAAAACCTTGCTGGATCTTTCTGCAAAATCCGCCATAGGGTGTGATCCTGAAGTGAAGACTTTCTACAAAAGGAGACTCGAACTTGGGAAGTCTAAAATGAGTACGATCAACATTATCCGAAATAAAATAGTGGGTAGAATGTTTGCTGTTATCAAGCTTCAGACCCCGTATGTAAAAGAATATTTGATGGCTTCGTGAGTATAATTTGGTAAATTCCGAACCTCAGAATACAGAAAGGGCGGAAAGGCAGAAAAGGCAAAAACGGTGGAAAGGCGGAAACGGGCGAAGAGCAGAAGCGCGGAAATGGCAGAAAGGGCTAGCCACCTGAATAAATTCACGGTGGTACAAAATCGGACGTACCTGCGGCACTTGATTTCGAAATCCTGCGGATTTCAATTTCAGGTCAGGTATTTAGGGCATTTTAATTAGCGTGTCTATTACGCATCTGATCCACCGGAATAAATTCGCGGATGGGAAGCCACCGGAATAAATTCACGGTGGTACAAAATCGGTCGTACCTGCGGCACTTGATTTCGAAATCCTGCGGATTTCAATTTCAGGTCAGGTTGCGTCACAATTTTCAATGCTGCCTTTTCTGCCATTCCGCCCTTTCCGCCTTTTTTCCTTTTCCTCCGGTTCCCCTATCTTGCAGCCATAATAATCCTACCGCTTGCGACACCTTAAGAGCCTTTCTAAATACTTTATCAAGTATAAATATCATCTCATCCTGGGAATCCTTTTCGTAGCAGCCGGCAATTACTTCCGAGCATGGCAGCCACAGGTCATCCGGGAATCGCTTGATTATGTGCTCGAACAATTAAGCCTTTACAAAGTAGCTGATGCAGCGACCAAAGAAAAGATCATGGACGCATTAAGTCCTGCATTATTACGTTTTGGAGGCCTGGTCTTTCTATTGGCTTTGATCATGGGGGTATTTATGTATTTCATGCGCCAGACCATTATCGTCATGTCCCGTCTTATCGAATATGATTTACGAAAAGCGATCTACATTAAGTATCAGCAGCTGGATAAAGGATTTTATAGAAGAAATAATACAGGTGATATGATGTCGCGGATCACAGAAGATGTAGGCAAAGTGCGTATGTACCTGGGTCCCGCATTGTTATATGGCATCAACCTCGTCACACTTTTCATCATGGTGGTGTACGCAATGCTTAAAGTTGATGTACGTCTTACGTTGTATTCACTACTTCCACTTCCTGTTCTCTCACTGTCCATTTATTATGTAAGTCAATTTGTCGAAAGACGAAGCCAGGCCATCCAGTCTAAACTCAGTCAACTGACAGGAATAGCACAGGAGGTATTTTCCGGCATACGGGTGGTCAAATCCTACACCCAGGAGGAAGCTTTTGGAAAACATTTTGCAGCGGAAAGTGAAGATTATAAGTCAAGGAATATGTCCCTCGCCGGTATTGAAGCGATGTTTATTCCCCTGATGATGGTTTTAATAGGCCTAAGCACCATCCTTGTAATTTATGTGGGAGGATTACAGGTTTTTGAGGGTACGATCACCACCGGAAACATTGCCGAATTTGTGATATACATTAATATGTTGACATGGCCAGTGACATCCATCGGCTGGATCGCTTCGATCGTGCAACAGGCTAACGTGTCTCAAGGCCGAATCAATGAGTTTCTGGATGCCGAGCCAAGTATTGTGAATACGGGTACTCACAAAGAGACAATTCGTGGCGAACTCACATTCGATCGTGTTTCATTCACTTATCCTGGTACAGGTATCCAGGCGTTGACAGATGTTAGTTTTACAATCCAACCCGGACAGAAAGTAGCGATCATTGGAAGAACTGCCTCAGGGAAATCCACCATAGCTGATCTTCTGTTGAGAATGTATGATCCTACAGATGGGAATATTTTTTTGGATGGAGTTGATTTGCGTGATTTTGATCTGGTTTCATTACGCAAACAAATTGCCTATGTACCTCAGGATGTTTTTCTCTTTTCTGACACAATAGAAGCGAATGTAAAATTTGGAACTCCCGAATCAAGCCAGGAAAGTGTGGAAAAATATGCAAAGTATGCCTCTGTTTATGATGATATCATGGACTTGCCGGACGGCTTTAATACACGCATCGGCGAACGAGGTATAACCCTTTCGGGAGGTCAGAAGCAAAGAATTTCCATGGCCAGGGCCCTAATTAAAAACCCACAACTTGTAATCCTGGACGATTCTCTTTCAGCTGTCGACACTCAAACCGAACATACTATCATTAATTTCCTGAACCAGGAACTAGCCAATAAAACGGCCGTGATGATCACCCATCGGATTGTCGGAATGCTTGAATATGATATGGTGCTGGTACTTGATAAAGGCAAACTGATCGAACAAGGAACCCACGAAGAGTTAATCGAACAACAGGGTCTTTATTATGAGCTCTGGCAACAACAACTTGTATCCTCTCTTGAAGAGGAAGGCGCAGTTGGTTAAATTCTATCTTCTATATGTGCTTTAGGATTTTAAGCCTAATACTTATCGGTCAGCCCTCATCCCATAATCATTAGGATATTTCAATTATACACTTAGATTTGTATAAACAAAATGTGAGGCATGACGACCAACGATTCCAGATTTGAAAATGTCTACTCCAAGAAAGTGAAGGCGGGGAGCAGGCGGACATATTTTTTTGATGTCCGAAAAACACGTGGTGAGGATTTTTACATTACGTTGACCGAGAGCACGAAGAAGCATAATTCTGACACATATGAGCGTCACAAAATTTTCCTCTACAAGGAAGATTTTAATCGCTTTTTAACTTCTCTTCAGGAAGTCATTGACCATGTAAAGGTTGACCTGATGCCTTCTTATGATTATGAAGAATTCGACCGCAAACAAGCCGAATGGGAAGCCAACAATCAGAATAGTCCCACCAATGCAGAAGAAGCCGAACCTACAGATGGTGAGGATATAGCATGGTGATTATCTGTTACCGTAAGCCAATGTAACAATTCCTATTTCAGGACTTGAACCATAATATTTTCTGCACCTCCCGGCCAACTCATGGCTAGCACATATTGTCCCGGAATCAGATTGGCTATATTCAATTCAAGATGTTCATTGGGTTCTTCTTGTTGAAAAGACCATGTAAGCCTGCCTTCGATATCATACATCTTAAGGTCAAGAAGTTCGATAGGTTGTAAGATGTCCAGTATCAACGCTGAGGATACCGGATTGGCAACATGAATAATTGATTGAACATCCCCCTTCGAAATAGTTCGAAGCGGTGAATGGATCCGATTGCCATTAAATTCAACGAAGGAAATACGATAGGTATAATTTTGTTGTGGGCTTACATTTTCGTCCAGAAACGAATAATGACTTTCGTTTTCAATAAGTTTAACTGTGCCGGCTTTTACAAATGTTTTTCCACCATCTACAGATTTTTCTATTTCAAATCGGTTGCCAAAAGAAGCGTCCGCTACCGTCCATTCCAAATTGACATTTTCATCTTTGCGGCGTGCATCAAAGGAAATAAAATTGATATCCAACAATTCATCAGTGATCTGCATAACAAATAATCCATTCGTTTGGTCAGACCCAATAATGATACCTCCGGGAAAAAACGGATAAACCCCCCAGGCCCCTTCATAGCCCACATAATCAATGTTTTCAGGGTATGTATCGTAATAGGCCAAAAGTGTAATGTTTAAAGGATCCGAAATATTAAATACCTGGATTCCATCATGATAATATGCGATATAGGCAAGGTCGCCTTGGATAAATGGATTATGTGCAACACTAGCTCCTGGTGCCGCAGGTCCTTCTAGTTCAGAGTAGAAAGTATGAATGTCATTAGCGGAAATGTTGAGAGGATCTGTTACATCCACTAGTTTAAGATCGCTACCCTGTGTTTCATCTGCCATCACAAGCATCGTCCCATCATCACTCAACCAACTACTATGATTGTAACCTTCTTCAGGATATTCATCAATGATCCCAATGAGTGAAATTGTATTGAGATTATTCATATTGTAGATCTGGACCTTGGCCAGGCTGCCATGACTACAATAAACTATGTTGTCCCTTACGTGAACATCATGTACATACCCACCGCCCAATGTCGCAAGATTAATACTGCCGATCAAAGGTGGATTAGTGGGAGAGGCAGCAAGATCCAAAATCTTCAATCCATTGCTCTGCGTATTTGCACCTGCTGCATATAATCTGCCGTTCGCCTCATCGATAAAAATATTGTGCGCTCTATGCCAGTGTGACACGATCTGTGTATCGAGTGTAACGCTTACAGGAACATTACTCAGATCAAAGATCAGGAGACCCGAAGTCCCTTCATCTGCGGATGCGTAAACATAATTTTGATACGTTTTAAAATCACGCCAAAGAGAGCCATTGGTCGTACCATTAGCATTAGCCACTGTAAATGAATCGATCAGAACGGGGGAGGCCGGATTTGTAATATTGACAAAGAAAATGGTTTGCATTCCACCGATTATAGCCACATTGGTTCCACCACTTGTATATCCCCAACAATCACTATACTCCGCTCCATATCTGACAGGCAGATTTGGAATATCGAAATTGGACAACAAAGTCATGTTAACAGATTGCTGAGCTCCAACCATTACTGGAAGGAACATCAGGCAGAAAATTAGCCTTTTCATATAGAATAGTTAAAGAGCCTGGAAGGATGCGTGTAGCTGGTAAGGCAAATATCGTGATTTTAAAACTGGCATTAGAATAAATGGTCTGACTCACTTACGACATAGTCTACCATTTCATCATCTATATCAAGGTGGAAGACCCACCTGACGATGCGATCTGTCATCGCAGCGCAATGAATATTAAGTCTTGCCAACCGGGAAACAACTTCCTGAGAATTGAGATGATCTGCAACTCTAAAGAGGACAATGTTTGTAAACACAGGCATGAGTTCCTTGACCCATTCAACAGTCGAAAGTTTTTGGCCGCACAGTTTGGCCCTTTGATGATCTTCCTTAAGACGATCCACGTGATGATCAAGGGCATAAATTCCAGCTGCAGCCAGGTAACCACATTGTCGCATTCCTCCACCCATAACCTTACGAATTCGTCTTGCTTGTGCGATCATCTCTGAGCTGCCTGTCAACATGGAACCAACAGGTGCTCCTAAACCTTTTGATAAACAAATAGAAATACTATCGAACAGATCGCCATACGCTATAGGAGATTCTCCCGTTTCCACAAGGACATTAAATAACCTCGCTCCATCTAAATGAAGCTTTAGGTTGTGTGACTTAGAAGCATCTGCGATAGGTTTGAGGTCTGCAATTTTATAATAGTTACCTCCTCCCAGATTTACAGAATTTTCCAAACACACCAATTTAGTAACTGGATTCCAATCAGCCTTTGGTTTAACGGCCTGATGAACAAGGTCGGCCGTAATGATCCCGTTTGTACCACGCATTACATGTATGGCTACTCCAGAGTGAAATCCATAGCCCCCTAATTCATATCGGTAAATATGAGAGAGCTCATCACATAGAATTTCATCCAGAGGTTGTGTTTGCGCTTTGATTGCAATTTGATTGGTCATAGTCCCTGATGGACAAAATAGTGCAGCCTCATGCCCAAACATTTCAGCCATCTTTTCTTCCAATGCTGCAGTTGTAGGGTCCTGCCTGAAAACATCATCACCAACTTCCGCCTTCATCATATGCTCAAGCATTGGTAGCGTTGGTTTGGTTACAGTATCACTTGTGAGCAGGATAGGTGTTTTATACATAAGACCATCAATATAAAAAATCAAATCAAGTATGAACGGCCATTCGCCTTACAAAAAATTTCAGAATGCAGACTGCGAATTCCGGGATTAGTAAGTGGTAACTGCGCACTACTTCAAATTTCATTTAACGGATTAATCCCGCCGCGATATTGATTTTTCGTCATATTTTATTGAATACCAAATTTGTATGTATTAAAAATAAAAATTATATTAATTTCAATGCGGAATCTTTTCGCCCATGAGTTTTATCGCTAAGCAGCATCATACATTACGCTTCGTTATTTGGAATATGATGAAGAAGTTTTTGTGCTTACCAATGTTCGCCTGTCTTCTCATTTGTTCATGTCATCCTGATAATGAAATTTCAAATAATTATTTCATTGGGGTACGGGAAGATATTGTACTTACGATGCAACAAGGTTTAAGTACGGATGGTACAAGTCTTCATTTTGTTTTTTCGAGCATAAAAGCTGATCATTGTGAAGGTGCCGGTTATGAGCATGAAACACGTACAAGTAAGAATGACGTATCCGTACATCTGACCAATGTCTTAATCCCTGACCCATGTGCCGGTTCAAATGCGAAAGCATTCCAGAACATCCCTATTACAACTCAATCCGGAATTTTCGGACTCTCAGTGGATCTTGGAGATTTAATTCAAAATAATGGTTCACTTATCATTGATGAGGGAGGTTTTCGGATCGTAATGGCTACAAGTTTCGGCATTCATATTCCGCATTTTGAGATGGTTCGCATCCCCGAGGGTACAGTGTGGGGTTATGTTTATCATCCTGTAAAACAGGCAGCTGCGGAATCAATACTTTTTTCAATTCTCAACCCACACATCCTGCATTCAAATTTTGACCCTGGTTTCTATGGTCATTTTGATGTCGAAAATTCAGGTGATGTAGCTTTTCCACTCATTAAAGACAAACCGGGTGCTGTACCCTTCCTGGTCAGCATAAGTACAGGTCCTTCCACGATTTCATTGCTCGTGGACCAAATAAAAAATGAGTTACCATCCGGTACTGAATTTAGATTGTTTACCTGGGTCGGTAGTGAGTTCTGATAAAGAAGTTCTTTTCAGTTCTTATTCTAACTTCGGGAAATTTACAATCTTACAGTTGTCTTAATTAAGCTAACATGCCTTCCTATAACCTGGATACGAACAAGAATGAAGATTCCATGAGGCTTCTGATTGCAGAAATGCAACGCAGGCTGGAAGTGATCTGGCTCGGTGGTGGGCAGAAGAAATTAGATAAGCAGCATGAATTAGGAAAGATGACTGCCCGGGAGCGGGTTGAAAAACTTTTAGATCCACAGACGACCCCGTTAGAGATAGGTGCATTTTCAGGGTATGAAATGTATAAAGAAGAAGGAGGTTGTCCCGCAGGTGGAGTAGTCGTTGTGGTGGGACAAGTATCCGGTCGGACCTGTGTCATTGTTGCTAATGATGCTACAGTTAAAGCAGGAGCGTGGTTTCCGATCACAGGAAAGAAAAATCTGAGAGCCCAGGAAATCGCAATGGAAAACAAACTGCCCATTATTTATCTGGTGGATAGTGCGGGTGTTTTTCTTCCGATGCAGGATGAGATATTTCCAGATAAGGAACACTTCGGCAGGATTTTCCGAAACAATGCAAAGCTATCATCGATGGGCATTCCACAAATCGCTGCCATCATGGGATCATGTGTAGCCGGTGGAGCATATCTGCCGATCATGTCTGATGAGGCATTGATTGTAGAAGGCACAGGATCAATCTTTCTTGCAGGTCCTTATTTAGTGAAAGCGGCTATTGGGGAAGATGTAGACCAGGAAGTATTAGGTGGAGCTACGACGCACAGTGAAATTTCTGGTGTTACGGATTATAAGATGCCGGATGATGAGACATGTATTAAAACGATACGTGATCTTGTTTCAAGGTTCGGTCCTCGTCCACACGCTGATTTGAATAGGGAAGCATCAGTACCTCCAGCGGGCACTCGCGATGCGATTCTTGGGCTGATGTCAGATGATCCTTCCAAGCCATACAGTATGCATGAAGTATTGCGTCATATTGTCGATGGAGGTGAATTGATACTATACAAAGAGCATTATGGCCAAACGATCCTATGTGCTTATGCGCGAATAGACGGCTGGTCTGTTGGAATCGTGGCAAATGAACGTGAGGTTGTGAAGGCAAAGACTGGTGAAATGCAATTGGGCGGTGTGATCTACTCAGACTCAGCGGACAAGGCGACAAGATTTATACTCAATTGCAATCAAAAGAAGATTCCGCTCGTTTTCATTCATGATGTGACTGGATTTATGGTGGGCAAGCGTTCAGAACATGGAGGCATCATTAAGGATGGTGCCAAGATGGTGAATGCAGTTGCAAATAGTACAGTGCCCAAGATTACGATCATAGCAGGAAACAGTTACGGTGCAGGAAATTATGCGATGTGTGGGAAAGCATATGATCCACGTTTTATCGCAGCATGGCCTACTGCAAAAATTGCTGTGATGGGTGGTGCGCAAGCTGCAAAGGTGTTGACTCAGATTCAAGTTTCATCACTTGAGAATAAAGGGCATAAACCAGATCCGGAAGCAGAGAAGAAATTATTTGAACAGACGAAAGCAAAGTATGATGAGCAGACCACGCCGTATTATGCAGCAGCAAGATTGTGGGTGGATGCGATCATTGATCCAAGAGATACACGAGATTTTATCTCAAAGGCTATCGAAGCATCGAATTATGCACCCATAGAACCATTTAATACAGGAGTACTTCAAACATGAGAATATTTATAAGTATACTGGTTGTTTTTTCTTTTTGCAAAATAGGAGCTCAGCCTATAATCGTTGACATGGATACGCAAATTATCCAGACACCCAGTATCCTGATGACTTCAGCTTATCCTATGGATTTTAAAGAGTTGATGGATGCTAAATTCAGGTTTAATTCACAGCAGACTTTTTATCAAAAACCTGTTTCGTTGATGTATCTCAATTCTACAAATCACCTACCGGGTATGTTTTGTAAAATGGAATATAATATCGAACGTAAGAGTAAACTTTCTCCTAGATTCCGGTTAGGTTCATTAAACTATACCGAGTGGATGGAAGGGAAGAGAGAGTTATATAATCGGTACTAGGAGAATCTGCCTCGAGATTGATTTTACTTCATAGCTATCATTGCTTAGAGATTGGGTTTATAAAGTTTATGAGGTTTATAAAGTTTATAAGGTTTATGAAGTTTATGAGGTTTAGAAAGAATAGAGTTTGATTCTAACTGGTGAGTTTAGAGAGTTTAGATGGTGTAGGAAGTTTAGGAGCGCTATCCAACTTCTAATATTTGTCGGAAACTGAGTTTATAATGTTATCGGGCTATGAAGTTTAGTCGCTATGAATGGTATTGGTGGTTGCATATCTATCTCTTGAAAGGGATAGTTTTTAGAATCCCGATTTAGGGTTTTTTTGTAAATCTATCTTTCACCTTCAAATAATGACTAAATTGTCAAAACAAAACTAAACGACAATGAAATTACGTACTCTTTTCTGGATGCTTCTTGCTCCCACAATTTTCCTTTTCCAATCCTGCAAACCTGCTTCAACACAAGTACACGTAGCAGAGATTAATATGGATTCTGTTAAAATGGAGATCGCGGCACTTGAGGCCAATTTTGCCAAAGCAAGTAATGCCAAGGATATAGATGGTGTTGCAGCTTATTATACTTCTGATGCTGAAAGTCTAGCGCCTGATGAACCTACCCGCGTAGGTATGGACGCGATCAAAGCCGGTATAAAAAGGGAAATGGAACGGGACACTTTTGGAACAACCATTGCTTTCACTACTACAGGAGTGTGGGCAGCGGGAAATTATGTTACCGAAACGGGTACAATGCAGAGCAAGGATAAAGAAGGCAAAGTCGCCTATAGCGGAAAATACATGACCTTATTTGAGCTGCGTGATGGGAAATATGTTGCTATCCGGGATATTTGGAATAGTGATGCGCCTGCTGCTGCACCTGCCAGTAAGCCAGTTCAATGATGTTGGGTTAATAAAGGATTGTTAAATCAGTCCTTCCTTAATTTTAAATATAAAGTCTTGTCACATCTTGATGTTGTGACAAGACTTTTTTCATATCCCATCCGTCATCATCGGTTAAGTTTTTCTGGTTTCACTTCTTATAGCTCGACCAACCCTTTTTTTAGTTCCGCTTTCTCGGACATGACCACGATGATATAATGTATAGGTAGCAACCAACTGATAGGCCCAAGAATTGTATTTAATTTTTCTGCAGTAGGATAATCTTCCTTAAAAATATTAAACGCTAATTCCTGTATCACATGACCATCTTTACTCCGGGTAATCATCATAACTTTAGGCTTTCTGATTCCGTTTTTTTTCATAAAACCCCTGATCAAATTTCTTGTCCCGGTAGGTAAATAATGTTCAGATGGTTGGGCAATAAAAATTTCTTCATTTATCTGAACTTCAGCACTCCCCTTTAAATCGGAATTCTCTATGGTTGTATAAAAGACATTGTTGATGTGGTAGTTAAGGATATCTCCATAGGTAAATACCCAATCGGCTTTTTCGCCTACTGGATTTAATACAATTCCCCAACCGTTGTGGAGCAAAAAATCGTCCTTCATGTTCTGAATACAATACGACGTAAAGGACTTCATAGGCTCAGGAGTTCTCAATATAAAATAGGGGAACCCATCCGGACCTGTCATAACCTGGGGATCATCACAAGCAAAACTTGCAGTCGAAACGTTGTCCAAAAAAAATTGTTTCCATTGCGGATCACGGTGTTCAAGGGGTATGGCGAACAGGTCCACCATAATCTGTGTTTTGGAGATATCACATTCAGGTCGGATCGAGGTTAGCTGATTGGGAATCGGAGGGGGTAAACTCATCCACAATACTAAAGATTAAATGCGATTTGAAAAACAGATACTTTTAAGGTTAATACCTAATCAAAAGCATGTGAAAAAGGTAAACTGTCGGGTGATCTTATTTCCCAGTTCCTAAATACTAATTGACAGTTAACCGTCAAAGGCCCTTAATTGCGTTACTTAAAGTCGAAGCCTTAGGTAATTATTTGTACGACCATGTATCATAATAATCTTTTAATTCGATTGCTCTTTGGCTTATGATTTCTTTTTTTCTGTCGGCCATAGTTATCTGCCACATGGTTCCTTCCATTTTAACATACATGGATTCCATAAATTTTAGTTCATTGTCTTTATAAACAATCCATTCACGTTGCGTAAGTCGCAGTTTTTCTTTTAACTCAGCGTCGAACGATTCCATCAGAAGTTTGTACATTTTATTGAGCTCAACATCCCAGCTTCGAATGGCGGCATCAATACATCTTACCATATTGTGAGTTGAATAATTTGAGTCAAGCGACATGCAAATTTCAAGTTGCTTATCTATAGGATTTCTTTCATCCTGAAAATCCTGAGCTGACACCGGAAGACTTTGGAGAAGTAGGATGCTAAAAATAGTTGTAAAGGCTTTCAACATGCGCCAATATAGGAAAGAAAATGTAGGCAGATCAACTTGCTTTTTTCAAAATTTTCTTTACAGCATATTTTTCATTGGAATTAATCTTAATCACATAGAATCCATCAGGAAGATCCGCTACGGAAACTTCAAACCTTCTTCCTGAGAATGTATTCTCCTCAAGGAGTTGTCCAGTTAGATTGTAAATTTGGACATGACAGGTTTCTTGTAAGTTATCATCTATAAATGATATTGTGATTTCACCTGAAGTTGGGTTTGGATATATGAGGGCATTCAAGATGTAGTCTTCCTGTGATGAGGGAATGCCAGTAATTTGAGAATCAATAAAGGCAAGCATCAATTTTACCCATTCCGTATATTGAACACCACTTGGATGTAATCCATCATTAGCAACGTAGGATGGAATCTGCAAACCTAATCTGGAAATGGGTGTAATATCAAAATAGGTAATGTCGAGACTGTCTGCCACGCTCTTGCTGAATGCATTATACTGATCAATCTCC
>JAYUXX010000111.1:0-2036 GCA_043752765.1 Saprospiraceae bacterium
ATTGAGAACCGGGGCTTTAAAAGCTTCACTGTACCGAATAATTGTTTTTTTTGTGATCATGGTTGTCAGTTTAGAACTGTCAACTTTTTTCAAGACGGGACATTATTAATAAAATCTAAAATCTAAAATTTTACTACCTGTTCAACTATCTGCTTCTCACTTCGCAAGATGATGGTGATGTGGTCATCACCGATCTCAAATCCAAATTGAATACTGTAATCCTGATTGTTCTTTATCCGTAGGTCTTTGTATCCATATACCACGGTAGCATCTGTACCTTTTTCAGCATACTTCGTTTTATCTGTATAGATATCTATCGAATGACTATGCCTTTCTATTATATTCAAACCCGCAAGCATGGAAATGTGATACAGGATGCCTGACAACTGACATAGACCGCCGCCATAATCCTCCGTTATCTTTTCTGAGATTATATTTCTTCCTTTTCTATAGCCGTTTCTCTTAGATGGAGTACCTGCGATTCTTCAGAAGGAGAATATTATACCTGGCTTAATAACCACTTCCTCCATTCGGTTACTTGCTATCCGGAGATTTATAAGCTTGTTCTCATACAGATGACTGTGACGTATGGATTGCGTCAACCTGATTTCATAAGGAGTTTTCAATACCTGATCTCCGGGACTGGCTATCCGGGATAAATATCCTTTAGATAAATCATGGATATATCCATTTATCAAATGGTAATCACGCTTAATCCGGCTGGGAATAAATTTTGCGATGATCATTTCTTTTCAAGAATAAAGACCAGGTAGGAAGAATAGGATTTCAAAATGGATCTGCACAAAAAGGAATCTAGTTTTACTAGTTTTTTCGGTTGGAAGGAGAAATCCGATGAATAGGTAAAAATGCAACACCGTAATATTGATGGAGAACCCATTTTTCACCAATTAGTTCCCTGATTTCACTGACCGTAAAATCATTCGCACCATGCCAGTTATCAGCCTTGTAGTGGCTGATATTTCTGGGCGATTTGGTGCGGATATCAAATATAAATTTTCCTCCACTTTTAAGAATACGATGACCCTCACTAAACACCTTAAGTGTTGTCGTTCGGTCAAAATGCATCAGGAAGTGAAAAGAAATTATTTTATCAAATTGATTACTGTCAAATGACGTTTGAGTTGCATCCTCTACAGATAGTTTCTTAGCCGGAAATTTAGCCCTTGCGACATTAATCATCTCAGCACTGATATCAATCGCATAATGTGCAAATTCGAGAAACCTTCCTGTTCCGCAAGCCATGTCTAAATTATCCTGGATGTCTGCTTTGGAAAAATGTTTTTTTACAATCAGTTTTTCCTGCTGATCGAGAAATGCGCCATATGAATTTCCAAATCGGTCGTGATCGTATTCTTCAGCCAGATTGTCATAGTATTCTTTAATCTCCTCAACCATTCACAAAGCCTTTTATAAAACGCAGTGAAATCGAAGCTGCAATTTGAAACCCGCTTGAAATTTGTTTTCTCCAACAAACTAAAAGGCTTATTCTTCATTTCATCAGGCACTTTAAAATTACCACTTTAGGGGGTTGGGGGGAAAAAGATCATTAGGATTGGCTTCCTCGTCGCCCATCCGTAGTTAGGTGGCCCAATAACAACTGAACCTAAGTGCCATCTTCGCCTTCCCTCAATTCGTCAACACGATCTGATCCTGGCTCAACACCTCAAACCCATTCAACTTCAAATAAACCTGGGCTACCGTAACTACATCTCTTTCACAATAGGTCTTGATGACATCCAGGTTTTGTTCCACCCAATATGTATGACCTACTTTTGACCCATCCAGGTTTTCCTTTGGAGAATCAATTCCCAATGTGAATGATAGCAGATCCAGGGAAGTGAAATTTTTGTGATCGCCAAACTTCCAAAGCTCGAGCGTGTCCATGACATATTTTACTTCCCAGGGTTTTTTTCCTGCAATATTTAGCAAAGATGGAAGTGGTATCCCATGGACTGCAAACCTTCTGCACAGGTAGGGGAGATCAAATTCACGGATGTTATGACCACAGAGAATAT